>BADC01000148.1 GCA_000333435.1 Corynebacterium-like bacterium B27
CCTTCGAGCGGCATCTCGCCAAGTGCGCCGCGGCAACGGACTGCGGTCGCCGAGCTCGCGGGGCTTCCGGGCATCCTCGGCGCCCTGAGCCCGGCCGAGGCGGTCGCGCTGCTCGACGAGCCCGCGGCACCCGAGCGGACCCAGCCCGACCTCGTGCAGCAGCTCGCCCAGCGGGTGGGCCGGCGCCGGCGGCGCACGAGGCGACGGATGATCGCCCTGGTCGCCGGTGCCGGTGCGGCACTCGCCGTGGCCGGCGTGTTCGCGGGCTTCGGCTTCGGCACGGCGGCGGAGCGCAGCACGCCACTCGCGGTCGCCACATCGACGGCCGCGCCCGGCGGGCCCGACGCCGACGTCGCACCGATCGGCGACGGGGTGGCTCGGGCCATGACGCCCGTCGACCCGGGCGGAGTCGAGGCGGAGCTCGCCGTCACCGAGAAGGGCTGGGGCACCCGCTTCGACTGGAGCTGCAGCTACGGCACCGGCCGGCCCGGCTACCCGGGCGCCCCCGACCTCACCTACGACCTGGTGGTGACGGATGCGCAGGGCACCGAGACGACGGTGGCCAGCTGGTCGGCGGCCGGGGAGGCGGCGGGCAACCTCTCGGCATCGACGAGCATCCCCACCGCACAGCTGCGCGCGGTCGACATCCGGCTCGCCGGCAGCGATCACCCGTTGGCCCGCACGACCTTCTGACCCTACCCGGGTGGCGACGAGGCCGCAGGCGAAGTGGCAATATTGTCTCCGATACCTTTTCGTTGCCTGTGCGACTCCCCTTGCCGGAGCCCGCGACACATCTTCAGGAGGTGCACTGGCGTGCAGTTGTTCGTGAGCGGTTCCGACACCCGAATCCATGGCGATCTGAACATCCCGGTCTCGAAGTACCACGCCCATCGCGCCCTCGTGCTCGCCTCGCTCGCACCCGGTCGCAGCGTCGTGCGCGGGCTGTCCGAGACCCGCCAGGTGGTCTGGACCGTGGGGGTGCTGCGCGCGCTCGGCACGAGGATCGACATCGACGGCGACACCTACGTGGTGCACGGCGGCCGCTATCACACGCGGGGCGGCGTCGTCGATCACGGCTCGATCTCGGCCGAGGGACTCCTCAACGTGGGTTCGTCGGGCACCACGCTCTACTTCATGACCGGCCTGGCTGCTCTCGCCGACCGGCCGATCACCCTCACCGGCATGAAGTACTTCCGCCGCCGGCCCATCAAGGCGCTGCTCGATTCCCTGGGGCAGCTCGGCGTGCGGTACTCGGCCGAGAACGACTGCCCGCCCATCACGGTGCAACCCGGCACGCCCACCGGCGGTCACGTCACCATTCCCGGCACGCTCTCGCAGTGGCTCTCGGGGCTGCTGCTGCTCGCCCCCTTCGCCGAGCGGGAGACCACCATCGAGGTGCAGGGCGAGCTCAACGAGCAGCCCTACGTCGAGCTCACGGTGCGCATGATGCGGCACTGGGGGCTCGTCGTGGAGCACTCCGATGACTGGCGCACCTACACCGTCCCGGCAGGCCAGACCGCGACCGCCGCCGACTACACCATCCCGCCGGATGTCGGCTCGGCGGCGTTCGGGCTGGCGGCCGCCGCCATCCACCCCGCCGACGTGCTCTTCCGCGGCCTCACCGCCACCACCTCGGCCGAGACCGACCACCCCGAGGCCGAGTTCCTCGACCTCGTCGCGGCCATGGGCCTGCCGATGGAGCGCGACGACGAGACCGGATTCGTGCGGGTGCGCCACGACGGCATCGAGCTCGCACCGCTCGACATCGACTGCCAGCCCATCCCCGATCTGCTCCCCGTGCTCTCGGCACTCGCGACCTTCGCGCGTGGCACCTCACGACTCCGGAACGTGGCGCACATCCGCTTGAAGGAGTCCGACCGGGTGAACGCGATGCTGCAGCTCAACAAGCTGGGCGGCGACCTGGTCGACACCGGCTCCGAGCTGCGCATCACCGGGGTGGATGCCCTGCACGGCGCCCCCATGTCGTCGTTCAA
>BADC01000147.1 GCA_000333435.1 Corynebacterium-like bacterium B27
GCGAGCGGCTCGCCGCCGATGTGCCCCTGCTCATCATGGTCGGCTCCGACGACACCCTGGGCGGTGAACGCAGCGCCCAGAAGCTTCGCGACGCCTACCTCCACCGGTCGCGTCTCAGCGACGTGCAGCTCACGGTGTACCCGGATGCGCGCCACGAGATCTTCAACGAGACCAACCGCGCCGAGGTGGTCGCCGACCTCGTCGCCTGGCTCGACCAGCACTTCGCCGCGCCCGACCCCGACGACGCGGACCGCTCGGACCACCGCCCCGACGAACCCGGAACCCGCTAGGTGGACGCCGTCCTCCAGATCCGCATCATCGACGGGCCGGTGCCCTGGGTGGTGTGGGCGCTCGCCGCGGCCGCGTTCGTCTACCTGCTGGTGCGGCCACCGCGCATCCGCTGGGTGCTCACCGCCCTGGTCGGTCTGCTCGGCGGCGCCCTGGTCGCATTCGGCACCATCGCCGTCGTCGAAGTGCTGAACGTGTTCGGGGTGCCCCTCACGGTGCAGACCGACGCCTGGATCGTCGCCACCTTCGCCGCCATCGGCCTCGCCGTGGTGAACCTGTGGCGGTCGCGGTGGTGGCGCAAACTCGTCGCGATCGTGGGCATCGTGCTGTTCGCGGCATCCGGAACCCTGGGCATCAACGCCTACTTCGGGCTCAACCCGACCATCGCAGCGCTCCTGGGCATCACCATCGAGAACCCGATCGACATCGCGAACAAGCCCAATCCGACGCCGACCGGCAGCCCCGACCCCGACACCGCCCGCAAGCCCCTCTACGAGACCTGGACGCCGCCCGCCGAACTTCCGACCACGAGCAAGAGGGGCACGCAGGTCATCCCGGCCACCGCCTCCGGCTTCGCCAGCAGGCCCGCGGGCATCTACCTGCCGCCCGCCGCGCAGGTGCCGAACGCGCCCGAGCTGCCGCTCGTCATCCTCATGATGGGCCAGCCGGGCAACCCCGACGTGCAGTACATCGCGACGGTGCTCGACGAGTACGCGGCGAAGAACAAAGGCCTGGCACCGATCGTGATCGTGGCCGACCAGCTCGGCAGCCCCGACGTCGATCCGGTCTGTGCCGACACCGCGAAGCTCGGCAACGCCGAGTCGTTCATCACGCAAGACGTCGTGGCGTGGGCGCGGGCGAACCTCCGCATCATCGACGACCCGGCGCACTGGGTGATCGCCGGCTACTCGAACGGCGGCGGATGCGCGTTCAAGTACGGCGCCAAATACCCCGAGCTGTGGGGCAACGTGCTCGACATCTCAGGGGAGGAGTACCCGGGGTCGGAGGAGCCCGACCAGGTGATCGCGAATCTCTTCGGCGGGGACGCGGCGGCGTTCGAGGCGCAGAAGCCGGAGGCCATCCTGAAGTCGGGCGCGCACTCGTACCCCGACACCACCGCGATCTTCACCGTCGGGGGCAACGATCCCACCTTCATCCCAGAGGCGCAGGGCTCCTCGGAGGCGGCGAAGGCGGCCGGGTGGAACACGACGTACTACGTCATCCCGGGCGCCGGCCACGTGGTCGATGCGCTCGAGGGCGGCTTCGAGAAGGGCTTCGAGGTGCTCTACCCCCGCCTCGGCCTGGCGCCGCCGACGGGGTGACCCATCAGTCCATCCCGACGATGACCTCCGCGTCGTCGTGGTCGGCCACGATGGTGGGCATCGAGGCCGTGATGACGGAGCCGTCGGGCCGCACGGTGCCCTCGATGTCGGAGGTCGTGGGTGCGCCCTCGATCGAGGGGCGGTCGTCCGCCAGCGCC
>BADC01000146.1 GCA_000333435.1 Corynebacterium-like bacterium B27
GCGGCGCGCCACGCCCGTCGATCCCCGTCGGCCGCCGCTGACCCGCCTGCTCGGCACGCTCAGTACGCGGGTAGGGAGCGGATGTAGGCGGCGAGCAGGCGGTCGAAGCTGCGGTCGACGTCGGCGGGCAGGCCGAAGCGCTCGGCGGTCTCGAGGGCCACGAAGCCGTGCAGCACGGCGCGGAGCCCGCGCGTCGCGTCGACGGCGTCGTCGCCCGCGAGGCCGAAGCCGGCCAGCACGTCGAAGATCACCGCCACCGCACCCTCCGCGGCCTGGACCTCGCTCGTGGTGGCGGTCACCGATGGCGCCGCGACGGTGGCGGCATAGCGGCCCGGATGCTCGCGCGCCCAGTCGCGCAGGGCGTGCGCCAGCGCCGAGACCGCGTCGGGGCCGGCCCGGCCGACCGTCGCCCGCACCATCACCTCGGTGAGCTCGCGGGTGGCCCGCTCCCCCACGGTCGCCCGCAGTCCGCCGAGCGAGTCGATGTGCTTGTAGAGGCTCGGCAGCTTGATGCCGAGCCGTGCCGCCACGGCCGCGAGGGTGACCGACTCGAGGCCCACCTCGTCGGCGAGCTGCTCGGCCTGCTCGGCCACCCGCTCGGCGGTGACGCCGGCCCTAGGCACGCTGGCCGCCCGTCGCGGGCGCCGCGGCCGGACCCGTCGCCGGTCCGGTCGCCGGCGCGAATGCGCCGTCCGCCCCGAGCGGCAGTCGCGCCACGAAGTCGAGGACAGCCGGGGTCACGAGCTCCGGGCGCTGCGCGTGGGGGTAGTGGCCCGCATCCGGAACCAGCAGCACCTCGGCATCGCCCCGGCCCGGCCTGCCAAGTCGAGCGGCGATCCAGCGCGCCTCTGCCGCAGGGTCACGGAAGTCGGGGTCGCCTTCGCCCATCACCACGAGCGCGGGTGCGACGACGTCGCCCAGCCGCTGCTCCGACTCGGCGTGACTCGTGCGCGTGGTGCGCGAGAAGGCGGCCGCGCGGCCGGGCCTGCGGAGCGCGTCGCGCACGGCGGAGC
>BADC01000145.1 GCA_000333435.1 Corynebacterium-like bacterium B27
CCTCGACGCCGCCGCGACCGCCGCCTGACCGCCGGCGCGCCCGCCTTACTGGTTGGAGCGGTCAGTGCGGTGGTGGCGAGATGGTGATGACTCCGTCTACCCGGCCAGCATGGACGACCTCGCTCAGGCGGGGCGCATGGTGGCGCCGGCGCGGGCGGCGAAGGCGGTTGCGGTGGCGGCGATGGTGCGCTGCATCACGGCGACCGCGGGGGTGGGGGCGACGTCGGCGGGGCGTGCGAGGCTGATGGCGCGGGTGAGGGTCGGCTGCGTCAGCCGCACCGAACGGAGGCCCGGCCGGTCGATCAGCACCATCGCCGGCACGATCGCCACGCCGAGTCCGCGCTCGACGAACCGCAGCACCGCATCCATCTCCGCCCCCTCGAGCACCACCTCAGGCGCGAGACCGGCTGCGGCGAAGGCCGCGTCGGTGGCGCCGCGCAGGTCGTAGCTGCGGCTGAACACGATCTGCGGCAGCCGGGCGACCTCCGCCAGCGCGATACTGCGCCGCCGGGTGACCGCGGGCGCGGCGGCCGCCGAGATGAGCACGAGCTCCTCGACGAGCAGCGGGCTCACCACGAAACGGTCGGCGGCGGCCTCGCCCGTCGTGGTGATGAGGGCCAGGTCGAGCTCGCCGCCCGCCAGTTCGTCGAGCAGCCGGCGCGACCCGTGCTCCGACAGGTGCAACTCGATGCCCGGATGCGCGGCATGGAAAGCGCTCAGCACCTCCGTCACGAGACTGATGCAGAGCGTCGGTGTCGCACCGAGGCGCACCCGGCCACGCTTCAGACCGGCGAGTTCGGCGAGCTCGCGGCGCACCGAGTCGGCGTCGGCGAGCATCCGTTTCGCCAAGGGCAGAAGCGACTCGCCCGCGGTCGTGAGCGTGCTGCCGCCGCGCGCGCGGTGGAAGAGTTCGGCACCCAGATCGCGCTCGAGCGCCGCGATCTGGCGGCTCAGCGAGGGCTGCGCGAGATGAAGGGTCTCGGCGGCGCTCGTGAAGTTGCCCACGCGAGCGACTTCGACGAAGCTCTGCAGCTGTTCGAGATTCATGTCGATAGCCTATGCGCATCGTGGCGAGCAGATAAATGCATTGGAGTAATGGCATCCGCGAATCTAGCGTGGACGACATGACCCCCTCAGAACGACAGATCTCCACCACCGTGCTCGTCATCGGCACGGGCGGCTCGGGCCTCCGCGCCGCCATCGAACTCGCCGAAGCGGGCGTCGACGTGCTCGCGGTCGGCAAGCGGCCGAAAGCGGATGCCCACACCTCCCTCGCCGCCGGTGGCATCAACGCCGCCCTCGCCATGATGGACCCCGACGACAGCTGGCAGCAGCACGCCGCCGACACCCTCAAGGAGTCGTACCTCCTGGCCAACCCCCATACCGTGCAGATCGTCACCGAGGGTGCCGAGCGGGGCATCCGCGACCTCGAGCGCTACGGCATGCCGTTCGCCCGCGAGGACGACGGGCGCATCTCGCAGCGCTTCTTCGGCGCGCACAGCTACCGCCGCACGGCGTTCGCGGGCGACTACACGGGGCTCGAGATCCAGCGCACCCTCATCAACCGGGCCGTGCAGCTCGAGGTGCCGATCCTCGACACGGTGTACGTCACGCGCATCCTGGTGAACGACGACGGCGCGGTGTTCGGCGCTTACGGCTTCGACCTCGACGACGGCACGCGCTACCTCATCCACGCGGATGCCGTCATCCTCGCCGCCGGCGGCCACAACCGCATCTGGCGGCGCACCTCGAGCCGGCGCGACGAGAACACCGGCGACTCGTTCCGGCTCGCGGTCGAGGCGGGCGGACGCCTCCGCGACCCGGAGCTCGTGCAGTTCCACCCGAGCGGCATCATCGAACCCGAGAACGCCGCCGGCACCCTCATCTCGGAGGCGGCACGCGGCGAGGGCGGCATCCTCACCAACGCCCTCGGCGAGCGCTTCATGGCCCGGTACGACCCCGAGCGCATGGAGCTCTCCACCCGCGACCGCGTGGCGCTGGCCTGCTACACCGAGATCAAGGAGGGCCGCGGCACGCCGAACGGCGGCGTGTGGCTGGATGTCTCGCACCTGCCGCGCGAGACCATCATGACGCGGCTGCCCCGCGTCTACCAGACCATGCTCGAGCTGCAGATGCTCGACATCACGAAGCAGCCGATCGAGATCGCGCCGACCGCGCACTACTCGATGGGCGGCGTCTGGGTGCGGCCGGAGGATCACGGCACCGACGTGCCCGGCCTCTACGCGATCGGCGAGGCGTCGAGCGGGCTGCACGGCGCGAACCGGCTGGGCGGCAACTCGCTGATCGAGCTGCTCGTGTTCGGGCGCATCGTCGGGCAGGCCGCGGCCGCGTACTCGGCAGCGCTGCCGGCGCAGAAGCGCTCCGCCGCTGCGGTCGCGGTGGCGCGCGACGAGATCGCCGCGCTGCTCGCAGCCGACGGCCCCGAGAACGTGCGCGCGCTGCAGCGCGCCATCCGCAACACCATGACCGAGCACGCCGGCGTGGTGCGCGACGAGGCGGGCCTCCGCCAGGGCCTCGCCGAGGTCGACGCGATCGAGGCGCGGATCGCGGAGGTGGGCATCCACCCCGACATCGCCGGGTTCCAGGATCTCGCGCACGCCTTCGACCTCAAGTCGGCCGCCCTGGCGGCCCGCGCCACGCTGCTCGCCGCCCTCGAGCGGCGCGAGACCCGCGGCTGCCACAACCGTAGCGACTACCCCTCGCTCGACCCGGAGCTGCAGGTGAACCTGGTGTGGAGCCCCGCGACCGGGGTGACCCGCGAGGCGATCCCGCCCGTCCCCGACGAGATCGCCGCCCTCATGCGCGAGGTCTCGACGGTCGGCAAGCTCCAGGAGTAGCTCCGCGCACCCACTCAGGGGCGGCGGGAGCGGGGGCGACTGATGCCCGGGATGCGGTCGGCGATCGGGTTCAGGATGAAGGCCACGAACGCCCAGGGCCCGAGCCACGGCGAGAGCGCGACCGTGATGACCGACGCGACCACGGCGACGGCCGCCCCGTTGCGCGACGAGCGGATGCCCGCCTCCGACAACCCCGCGGTCAGGTGCCGCCCCGGCCGCGTGGCGTAGTGCCACTCGATCAGGCCGATCAGTGTGACGAACAAGAAGTTGAGCGGCAGCAGCAGGCGACCGGCCAGCAACTCGGGGTAGTTGCTCGACAGGCTCGTCGTGAACGGGATGAGCACGATGCCGAGCAGCCGCAGCGTGTTGAGCGTGGTGATGGTGCGCGACACCCGCTCGATGTGCTCGAACTCCCACACGTGCACCGCCCAGAGCATGCCGAGCAGCAGGAAGCTGATGACGAAGCTCACGAACGCGTGCGACTGGCCGAGCAGTGCGTTCCACAGGTCGGCGTCGACCGAGATGGCGGGCCCGAGTTTGTTCACGCTGAGGTCGAGCACGAGCAGCGTGGCCGCGATGGCGAACACCCCGTCGGTGAACGCTTCGAGCCGCCGCGTCGAGACGTATTCGAGCTCGTCGTCGCCGCCGCCGCGCGCATCCGAGTTCATATCCGCATCGTAGAGCGGATGCCCGCCGCGGGCGACATCCGTGCCCCTGCTCGTGCGTGGGCCCGGGGCGCTCAGTAGGCCTGGCGGCGCTGCTCCACCACCACGTGCAGCAGCGCGAGCTGCCCGGCGCGGGTCGCCGCGAGCGCCTCGGCGACGGCGGGCGCGACCTGGTGCTCGCGGTCGACGCGGCGGCCGAAACCGCCGAAGGACTGCGCCATGAGCGCGAAGTCGGGGTTCACCAGCTGGGTGCCCGCGATGCGGCCGGGGTGGTGCCGCTCCTGGTGGGTGCGGATGGTGCCGTACTCCTGGTTGTCCATCACGATCACGAGCGGCGCCAAGCCGTACTGGCGGGCGGTGGCCAGCTCGAACCCGTTCATCATGAACTCGCCGTCGCCCGCGATGGTGACGATCTGGCGACCGGGGAAGTGCAGGCCGGCCGTGACGGCGGCCGGCACCGAGTAGCCCATGGAGCCGTTGCCCGAGCTCAGCATCGACGGGAAGGTGCGGGTGGGGAAGTAGCGGTGCGCCCAGTTGGTGTGCTCGCCGGCGCCGAAGGTGACCAGCGCATCCGGTTCGAGCTGGGGCACCAGGGCGGCCATCACCGAGTCCATGGTGGCGGCACCGCGACCGGCGCCCGGGGTGGGGAGCCGGGCGAAATCGGTCTGCTGGCCGCGCATCTTGGCGGTCCAGGCGGCCCACTCGGGGCGCGGGGCCACGTCGAGGCCCACCAGGTCGCGCACGAACCCGCGGGGCTTCGCCACGATCTGGTACGACACGGCGCCCGAGCGGCCGCGCAGCGAGGGGTCGATGGAGACGAGCACGTTGGTGCGGCTCCAGTCCTGCCGGGCGAGGAATCCGTTGGTCAGCACGTCGCCGGGGAGGGTGCCCACGAACACGAGCAGGTCGGTCTCCTCGAGCAGATCATAGGTGGGGCGAGGGCGGCCGTAGCCGATCGGCCCGACGTAGCTCGGGGAGTCGAAGCCCACGACACCCTGCGTGCGCCACTCGGCGGCGGCCGCGATGCCGGTGCGTTCGAGCCAGTGGGTGAGCGCGGCGGCGCTCTCGGTGTCCCAGTCGTTGCCGCCCGTCACGAACAGCGGCTTGCTCGACGCGGCGAGCGCGTCGCGCAGCAGCCCCGCATCCGCTCCCGTCATCCCGCCGAGCGCGCGGGGAATGGGCGGATGCGCGACCACCGGCACCGACTGCCGCAGCACGTCCTCGGGCACCCCGACCACGACGGGGCCGGGGCGGCCCGAGCTCGCGGCGAAGATCGCCTCCGAGACGATCTCGGCGGCACGTTCGGCCGAGTCGAGGATGAGCACGCGCTTCGCGCCGGAGTTGAACCAGGCGCGGATGTCGAACTCCTGGAACGCCTCGCGGTCGCGGTGGTTGAGCGGGATGAGCCCGACGAAGAGCACGAGCGGCGTCGAATCCTGCCAGGCGGTGTGCACCCCCACGTGCGCGTTCGCAGCGCCCGGGCCCCGGGTGACCATGGCGATGCCGGGCAGCTCGCCGAGCTTGCCCTCCGCCTCGGCCATGTAGGTGGCGCCGCCCTCGTGCCGGCACACGATGGTGTCGATCGACGAATCGTGCAGCCCGTCGAGGATCTCGAGGTAGCTCTCGCCCGGCACCACGTAGGCGCGCGGGATGCCGTGCTCCTCGAGGGCACGCACGATGGCGTGGCCGGCGGTCTCGGTCGCGGGCTCGCGGGTGAGCAGGGTGGTTGCGCTGGGGTCAGGTTCGAAGTACGACATCGAAACCCACTTTGCGGCAAGAATGGCACGCCTGACGACGACCGACGGTGGAAAGATCGACGTTTCTTGCCGCGAGCAGAAATTGCCTGCCGCCGCCTCACAGAAGTGCACTCCGCGTCGTCCTGATGAGTGACAAGCAAGGAGGTCATCATGCGCACGATCCTCATCGTCGGCGGCGGATACGCCGGCTTCTACACCGCCTGGCGACTGGAGAAGAAGCTCCGGCGCGGCGAGGCGGAGGTGATCCTCGTCGATCTGCGGTCGTACATGACCTATCAGCCCTTCCTGCCGGAGGTGACGGCGGGCTCCGTCGAGGCGCGCCACGTCGCGGTCTCGCTACGGCGGCACCTGCGTCGCACGAGAGTGGTCGCGGGGAGCGTGGTGCAGATCCGGCACGCCGAGAAGACCGCGATCACCCGCCCGCTCGAAGGCGACGACTACGCCCAGGGCTACGACGTCGTGGTGGTGACGGCGGGCGCGGTCACCCGCACCTTCCCGATTCCCGGCGTCGCCGAGGAGGCCATCGGCCTGAAGCAGGTGGAGGAGGCGGTCGCGGTACGCGATCAGTTGCTCACGGCCTTCGAGCGGGCCTCCACCCTCCCGCCCGGGCCGGAGCGTCGGCGATTACTCACCGTGACCGTCGTGGGCGGCGGCTTCACCGGCGTGGAGGTGTTCGGCGAACTGCTGTCGCTCGCCACCGCCCTGCTGAAGCGCTACCCGATGCTGAGCTTCGGCGAACTCGGCTTCCATCTCGTGGAGGCGACGGATCGCATCCTCCCCGAGGTCACCGACGCGCCCGGCCGTTGGGTGGTCGAGCACCTGCGAGGGCGCGGCGCCCACGTGCACCTCGGCACACGCCTCACGTCGGCGGCCGGCGGGCACATCGTGCTCTCCTCCGGCGAGGAGTACGACACCGAGGTGCTCATCTGGGCGGCGGGCAACGCCGCGAACCCGGTGGTGGCGAAGCACACCGATCTGCCGGTCGATGACCGGGGGCTGCTGATCGTGCGCCCCGACCTCCGCGTGGGGACGGCGTCGTCACCGGTGGCCGATGCCTGGGCCGCCGGCGACAACGCGGCCGTGCCCGATCTGGCAGCGGGCGGACGGGGAGCGCGCACTGTGCCGAATGCGCAGCACGCCGTGCGCCAGGGCAGACGGCTGGCCGCGAACCTCGTGTCGACCCTCCGCGGTGGCCGCACGCGCGACTACGTGCACCACAGCCTGGGCGTGGTGGCGACACTGGGCCTCGGTCGGGGCATCTTCCAGTACCGCGGGCTCGTCATCACCGGTTCGTCGGCGGC
>BADC01000144.1 GCA_000333435.1 Corynebacterium-like bacterium B27
CCCCAAGACAGCGGCGTGCAAGAGCGCCGACAGCGCCGACGCGCACACTCGGAGAGAACTTTCCCCCTTCGAAAGGAGTTCGAATGCCTCCCACATCCGACTGGGCCGTCGAAGCCCACGGTCTCGTCAAGGTGTTCGGCGACAACCGGGCGGTCGACGGCGTTGACCTGAGCGTGCGCACCGGAACGGTGTACGGCGTGCTCGGCCCGAACGGCGCCGGCAAGACCACCACCATCCGCATGCTCGCCACCCTGCTGAAGCCCGACGGCGGCGAGGCCACCGTATTCGGCCACGACATCCGGCGCGAGGCGCAGGTCGTGCGCCAGCTGATCGGCGTCACCGGCCAGTACGCGAGCGTCGACGAGACGCTCTCCGCCACCGAGAACCTCGTGCTGTTCTCCCGACTGAACGGACTCAGCCGAGCGGATGCGCGCCGCAAGTCGGCCGAACTGCTCGAGGAGTTCGGGCTCAGCGAGGCGGCCAAACGCCCGCTCAAGAACTTCTCGGGCGGCATGCGCCGTCGGCTCGACCTGGCCGCGAGCCTCATCTCGCAGCCGCCCCTCATCTTCCTCGACGAACCGACAACGGGCCTCGACCCGCGCACCCGCGCTCAGATGTGGGACACCATCCGCCGCCTGGTCGCGACCGGCTCCACCGTGCTGCTCACCACGCAGTACCTCGACGAGGCCGACCAGCTCGCCGACCGCATCGCAGTGATCGACCGCGGTGTCGTCGTGGCCGAGGGCACGGCCGACGAGCTGAAGAGCTCGGTGGGCTCGTCGTCGCTGCTGCTGAAGCTCGCGGATGCCGCGAACCTCGAGCGCGCCCGGCTCGCCATCCTCGACGTGCTCGGCGTCGAATCGGTGCTGACGCCCGAGGCCGGCCGCATCACGGCGCCGATGAGCGACGCCGACTCGGTCACCGACCTGCTGCTGCGCCTCCGCCAGGAGGGCATCGCGGTCGCGGAACTCTCGGTGCAGCAGCCGACCCTCGACGAGGTGTTCCTCGCCCTCACCGGCCACGCGGCCACCGACGACGACGGCGACGGAGACGCCCCCGCCGCCGGCACACCCGAACGCGAATTGGAGGATGCGCGATGAGCTCGCTCACCATCACCCCAGGGGTCGCCCGCGACCTCAAGAACCACGTCAGCATCGCGCAGACCGTGCAGAACTCGTTCAGCATGGCCTACCGCGGGCTGCTCAAGATCCGCCGCACCCCCGAGCAGCTGATCGACGTGACGCTGCAGCCGATCATCTTCACCCTGATGTTCTCCTACATCTTCGGTGGGGCGATCGCGGGCAGCGTGGCGGACTACCTGCCCACGCTCATCCCGGGCATCCTCGTGCAGACCGTCATCACCACATCCGTCGTCACCGGCGTGCAATTGCGCGAAGACATGGACAAGGGTGTGTTCGACCGCTTCAAGTCGTTGCCGATCGCCCGCATCGCGCCGCTCGCCGGGGCGTTGCTGGCCGACACGGTGCGCTACGCCATCGCCACCACGCTCACCTTCGTGATGGGCTTCGTGCTGGGCTACCGGCCCGAGGGCGGCATCGGCAACGTCGTGCTGGCGGGGCTGCTCGTCATCGTGAGCTCCTGGGCCATCAGCTGGATCTTCGCGTTCTTCGGCGTCATCGCCCGCAGTGCGAGCTCGGTGCAGGGCATCTCGTTCCTCGTGCTGTTCCCGCTGACGTTCCTCTCGAACGCGTTCGTCTCGCCCGACACGATGCCCGCGTTCCTGCAGTGGTTCGTGAACATCAACCCGGTGTCGCACCTCGTGACCCGCGTGCGCGACCTGGCGAACACGGCATGTGGACGGCGGATGCGTGGATCTCGCTGCTCGGTGCCGCGTCATCGTCGCGGTCTTCGCGCCGCTCA
>BADC01000143.1 GCA_000333435.1 Corynebacterium-like bacterium B27
GCCGACGGGCGCGCTTCCTCCGCGCCCCGTGCGAGGGCGCGCCGGCGAGCAGCGATTCGTGGCGCTTGATGAGATCGAGGTCTATGCCGACCCCGCCGTCGATGTCACCGCTCCGGTCGCTTTCGTTCGCGACGGCAACGAGACGCAGGACGCGATCGCGCAGACCGAACTCGCGGTATCGGTGCTCGGCCACCGCGCCGGCGCCGACGGCGAAGAACTCGTGCTCGAGGTGACCAACCTCGGTGCCCAGACGGCGCTCTTCTGCGAGCCGCACCCGGCTCTCGCCTACCGCGCCGATCTCGAGATGCGTGGGCGCAACGTCTCCGTGCCGCCCGGCGAGTCGCGGCAGATCGTGATCGTCGCCCGCGCGGATGCGCCGGCCGCTGACGGCCGCGCCGACCTCGGCCTCGGCCTCGGCGACCTCGGCTGGACGGTCAGCTGCTGGCCTCGCCGAAGTCGTCGCGCACGCGACCGGCCGTCACGCGCAGGTGCTGGCCGCCCGGGGCGGCGGCGCCCGCTGGGCCGGCGAGGAACGTCGCGCCCGCCGCGACCCGGATGCCCGACGCCGCCAGCGACACGATCGCCGCCTTCTCGTCGGCCACCGGCACCCAGGTGTTGATGCCGTCGGCCGCCGCCGTGACCACCCCGCGTTCCCCGAGCGCCTCGGCGAGCGAGCGCTGCCGGGCCTGGTAGATGCGCCGTGCGTCATTCACGGCATCGACCGAAGCGCTGGCGGTGAGCAGGTCGTAGAGGATGCTCTGCAGCATCCTCGAGGTCCAGCCCGGCCCGAGCATCCGTCGTGCCACGATCTTGTCGAGGAGGGTCTCAGGCCCGCCGAGCGCCGCGATGCGGAGGTCGGGGCCGTGCGACTTCGCGTAGCTGCGCACGTGCAGCACCCGGTGCGGCAGCCAGGTGCCGAGGCTGTGGGCCGGCGCGCTCGAGATCTCGGCCGAGTGGTCGTCTTCGATGATCACCGGATCGCCCAGATGCTCGTGCGCACGCAGCACCCGGGCGAGCTCGCGGGCCCGGTCGGCGGTGAGCGACGCGCCGGTGGGATTGTGGGCCCGGGGCTGCAGGATGATCGCGACCGGGTTCATCCGCAGTGCCCGCGCCAGCTCGTCGGGCAGCAGGCCGTCGGCATCGACCCCGACCGGGAGCCGCTCCACGCCGAAGTGCTCGAGCAGGTCGAAGAACGGCGGGAATCCGGGGCTCTCCACCACGACCCGGTCGCCGTAACGCACGAGCGACTCGAGGGCGCGGGAGATCGCATCCAAGGCGCCGTCGACGATGGTGAGCGCCGAGACGGGATAGGGCCAGGATGCCCGCAGGTGCAGTTCGAGCTCGGGGAGTACCGGGGCGCTGAGGTAGCTCGCGGTGTCGGCCCGGGTGGGCACGCGGGCGAGGGCTGCGGTGAGGTCGGGCAGCAGCTCCGGGTCGGGTGTGCCGCTGGACAGGTCGAGCCGAGCGCTCACGTGCGAGCCCGCGAGTTCGCCGAAGTGCGGTGGCATCCAGGCGGTCGCCGCCTGCAGCACGTAGCTGCCGGCCCGCCCGCGCGAGGTGATGAGCCCCACACCGGACAGCGCCTGCCACGCGTTGCTCACGGTCGCGGGGCTCACGCCGAGCGTCGCGGCGACGTCGCGCACGGTCGGCAATCGGTCGCCCGCGCCGAGCGCGCCGGAACGGATGAGCCGCGAGATCGCCGCGGCGATTCCCTCGGGGGTGCGCTGTTCGACAGCGTCGACGATCTGATCGAGCATCCGTCTCCGATTCGAGGAGGAGTGATGGTGGATGACTTGCCCGGAACTCTTGACATATTTACTCTCGCGTCACACGCTGAAACACACGAGAAATGTTCAAACCGAATAATAACAAAACCGGGATGTCTCGAACACTCCGGTACTCGTTCGAAAGGAACTGCCGATGACGACCGTCCGCGCTGCGATCACCCAGACCACCTGGACCGGCGACAAGGAGTCGATGCTCGACAAGCATGAGCAGTTCATGCGGGATGCGGCGGCGCAGGGCGCCCAGGTGATCTGTTTCCAGGAACTGTTCTACGGCCCCTACTTCGGGATCACGCAGGACAAGAAGTACTACCGGTACGCGGAGCCGGCTGACGGCCCGATCGTGCAGCGGTTCGCGGCGTTGGCGAAAGAGCTGGGCATGGTGACGATCCTTCCGATCTACGAGGAGGAGCAGACCGGGGTGTACTACAACACCGCGGTGATCGTGGATGCCGATGGGAGCGTTGTGGGCAAGTACCGCAAGCACCACATCCCGCACCTGGAGTCGTTCTACGAGAAGTTCTACTTCCGGCCGGGGAACCTCGGCTACCCGGTGTTCGACACGGCGGTGGGCAAGATCGGTGTGCACATCTGTTACGACCGGCACTTCCCGGAGGGCTGGCGGGAGCTGGGTCTGAACGGCGCCGAGATGGTGTTCAACCCGAACGCGTCGAAGCCGGGCCTGTCGAACCGGCTGTGGGAGCTGGAAGGCCCTGCCGCCGCCGGTGCGAACCAGTACTTCGTGCTGGTGCCCAACCGGGTCGGCAAGGAGGACAACGAGTACGGCGACCTGGCCGTGAACTTCTACGGCACGAGCTACGTGGTCGACCCGCGTGGCAACTACGTCGGCGAGCTCGGGTCCAGCGAGCACGAAGAGGTCCTCATCCGCGATCTCGATCTCGAGGCGATTCGCGACACGCGTGACGACTGGCAGTTCTACCGCGACCGCCGGCCGGATGCCTACGACGAGATCGTGGCGCCGTAAGGGAGGCCGGGCGATGAAGACGCTCATCACCGGGGGCACGGTCGTCAACGCGACCGGGACCGCCCAGGCGGATGTCTTGCTGGATGGCGACACGATCGCAGCGGTCCTCGCGCCGGGTTCGACGCTGTTGGGCTTCGATGTCGCGGGCAATGTCGACGAGGTCGTCGACGCGACGGGCAAGTACGTGATCCCCGGCGGGATCGACGCGCACACGCATATGGAGATGCCGTTCGGTGGGACGTTCGCGTCGGACACTTTCGAGACGGGGACGCGGGCGGCGGCGCATGGTGGCACGACGTCGATCATCGATTTCGTGGTGCAGTACGCGGGGGAGAACATCCTCGACCAGTACCAGTTGTGGCACGAGAAAGCTGCGGGCAACTGTGCGATCGATTACGGCTTCCATCAGATCCTCTCCGACGTTCAGGACTCGTCGTTGACGGCGATGGATGAGCTGATCAACGAGGGTGTCACGTCGTTCAAGCTGTTCATGGCCTACAAGGGCGTGTTCCTCAGTGATGACGGTCAGATCGTGAAGGCGATGCAGAAGGGTGCCCAGAACGGTGCGCTGATGATGATGCACGCCGAGAACGGTTCGGTCATCGATCTGCTGGTGCAGCAGCACATCGCCCGCGGCGAGACGACGCCGTTCTACCACGGGGTGTCGCGCCCCTGGCAGGCCGAAGAAGAAGCCACGCACCGCGCGATCATGCTCGCCAACCTGACCGGCGCCCCGCTCTACATCGTGCACGTCAGCGCGAAAGAGGCACTCGCGCAGATCACCCAGGCGAGGGACACCGGCCAGAACGTGTTCGCCGAGACCTGCCCCCAGTACTTGTACTTGTCCCTTGAGGACCAGTTGGGTGCGAGCAGTGCGGAGTGGGGGGATTTCGAGGGGGCGAAGTGGGTGTGTTCGACTCCGTTGCGGTCCAAGCACGAGGGTCACCAGCATCACATGTGGCAGGGGTTGCGCACGAACGATCTGCAGGTGATCTCGACCGATCACTGCCCGTTCTGCATGAAGGGCCAGAAAGACATGGGCCTGGGCGATTTCTCGAAGATCCCGAACGGCATCGGCTCGGTCGAGCATCGCATGGACCTGATCTACCAGGGTGTCGTGATGGGCGAGATCACCCTGCCCCGCTGGGTGGAACTGACGAGTACCACGCCGGCGCGGATGTTCGGGGTGTACGGCAAGAAGGGTGTCATCCAGCCCGGCGCCGACGCCGACGTCGTGATCTACGACCCGAACGGCCACACCTCCATCGGTATCGGCGAGGGCCGCACCCATCACATGAACATGGACTACTCCGCTTGGGAAGGATACGAGATCGACGGCCACGTCGACACGGTCTTCTCCCGCGGCCGCAAGATCGTCGACGACAACACCTACCTCGGCCGCAAAGGCGACGGCGCCTACTTCAAACGCGGCCTCAGCCAGTACCTGATATAGTCTCAGCTTCGTCGGACAGGAAGACACAGCATGGAATTCGGCGCGGTCGTGCAGACCAACCCCCCGGCAGCCCGCACGGTCGGGCTCGCGAAGCTCAGCGAGCAGTACGGTTTCGACTACTTCTGGACCTTCGACTCGCATCTGCTCTGGCAGGAGCCCTACGTCATCTACAGCCAGATCCTGGCCGAGACGCACAAGATCAAGGTCGGCCCGATGGTCACCAATCCGGCCACGCGCGACTGGACGGTGACCGCATCCGTCTACGCCACGCTCAACGAGATGTACGGCAACCGCACAATCTGCGGCATCGGCCGCGGCGACTCGGCGGTGCGCGTCACCAACGGCGCTCCCACCACGCTGAAGACGCTGCGGGAGTCGATCCACGTCATGCGACACGTTGAAGATGGCGTCGGCGTGCGGCACCGATTCGGGCTGGAGGCTCCGGGCGAGCGCCGTCGACATCGTCTCCTGCGGCACGAGCACGAGCGGTGACACGCCGCGGTGCACGATCAGCTTCTTGAACTGGGGGCCTTCGGGCGTGGTCCAGGCGATGGTGAGTCCGCCGAACAGCGCCGGGGCCACGTTGTCGGGGTGACCTTCGAGCTCGGTGGCTCGGGCGAGGAGCCCGAGCGAGTCGATCTCGACCACGCCCTCGAGCAGTCCCTTGGCCGCCATGATGCCGGAGACGATCGCTGCGCCCGACGAGCCGAGCCCGCGAC
>BADC01000142.1 GCA_000333435.1 Corynebacterium-like bacterium B27
GTCGCGTTTCGACGGGTTTCTCGGGCACAAGATCGAGCGGCCCATCCCCGGGGTGCAGGACGACTGGGTGGTCGCCTTGAGCTTCGACACCCCGGAGCACCTCGAGAAGTGGCTCGAGTCACCCGAACGCAAGGCGTTGCTCGACGCCGGCCGCGACTACAACGAGCAGCTCACCCTGACCCGGGCGAGCTACGGCTTCGGCTTCTGGGCGGGCGGCGGCTCGGCGGCGGCGCCCGACCCGATCTTCAAGAGCAACCTGATCGTGTTGCTGATGCTCTACCCGATCGTCTTCCTCTGGGGCTACTTCATCGGCGACACGCTGTTGTCGGGGTTGCCGTTCTGGCTGTCGCTGTTCATCGGCAACGTGGTGTCGACGCAGCTGCTCGGCTGGTTGCTCGTGCCGTGGGCGTTCCGGCGGTTCGGCTGGTGGGTGAAGCGGGGCGTGCCGGCGCGCACGCACGTCGCGGGTTACGCGATCGTGGTGGCGCTGTACCTCGTGTCGATGGCGGCCTACGCCGGGCTGCTGGCGCTCCGCGGGTAGCGGGGGCACGATGGGTGGCATGATCGCAGCCACCGATTTCCCCGCCTTCCGGCAAGTCGTGCTCGACACCGAGAACGCGCGCGAACTCGCCGAGTTCTACCGCGAGCTGCTCGGGCTCGAGTACCGACTCGGCGACGAGGTGCCCACCGACGGATCACCCGACACGCGGGGGCAGTACTGGCTGGTCCTTCTCAGTGCCGACGGGCGGCGTCTGCTGGCGTTCCAGCAGGTGGCAGCGCTTCCGGCGGCGACCTGGCCGGAGGGTCCGCGCCCGCAGCAGCTGCACCTCGACTTCTCGGTGCCGGATCGTGACGCCCTGCTGCAGCAACGCGAGCGGGCGCTCGGGCTCGGCGCGACCATCCTGCGCGATGACCTCGACGACCCCGAGGAGCCGATCTCGATCCTCGCCGACCCGGCCGGGCATCCGTTCTGCATCTTCGTGCTGACGCCCTAGGGGCGGGCCCGCTGCCGCGCGATCGCCGGCCGGCTCAGCGGACGGCTGCCGCCAGGGCGTCGGCGGCGAGCTGGGCGCTCGTGGTGGTGTCGCGCATCCAGAGGGGTACGACCGAGGTTCGGATGCCCGCCGCATCGAGCACGGGGGCGCTCGCCGCATCCGTCTCGTCGACGAGCCAGGCGTCGAGGAGGCCGGACCCGGAGCGCTGACGAGAGCCGTAGTGCTTGGCGACCGCGGCCGCTGTGGTCTCGACGCCGATCGCGGTGAGGCAGGCATCGGCCATGCCGCGCACGGCGGCCCCGGCGATGATGGGGGAGACGCCCACGATGGGGGCGCGGGCCGCCCGGAGCGCCGAGCGCACTCCGTTGACCCCGAGGATGGTGCCGATGGAGACCACCGGGTTCGAGGGGGCGAGCAGGATGACGTCGGCCTGCTCGATGGCGTGCAGCACCTCGCGGGTGGGCTTCGCCGTGTCGACCCCCACCTGGATGAAGCGCTGCGCCGGGACGGTCGCGCGGTACTTCACCCACCACTCCTCGAAGTGCACGATCCTGCGGCGGCCGTCGACCATGATGTCGACGTGCGTCTCGACCGGCTGGTCGCTCATCGGCAGCAGTCGCACGCCGGGGTTCCAGCGCTCGGCGAGCCGCGCCGTCGCCTCGGTGAGGGTGAGGCCGTCGCGCAAGAAGCTGGAGCGCGCGATGTGGGTGCCGAGGTCGAGGTCGCCGAGGGTGAACCAGGGCCAGCCGATGCCGTAGGCGGTGAGCTCGGCGCTCACCCGCTCGCTCTCGCCCGTACGGCCCCAGCCGCGCTCGTCGTCGTTGGCGCCGCCGAGGGTGTACATGATCGAGTCGAGGTCGGGGCACACCCGCAGCCCGGTGAGCCACATGTCGTCGCCGGTGTTGACGACGGCGGTGATCTCGGCGGTCGACCCGCCGTCGCCGTTGGGGTACCGCGACCGCAGATGCGTTCGGAGCCCCCGCAAGAATCGTGCCCCGCCGACGCCCCCCGCCAGAACCGTAACCTTCACGCCCCCATTCAACCCCATCCGCGCGGCTCGGCCGCTCACGCGTCCCACGGATTCACGACGACGAGCCCCGGATGATCGAGCCCTCGCGCATCACGAGTCGCAACGACGGCATCATTTGCAACGGCGATCGCGGCGATCTGGGCGTCAAGCGTGCTCACCAGTCTGCCCCGAGCCTTGCGGTCGGCGACGATCGGCCCGAACTCCAGCGCCGCCGCTTCATCGAACGGCAGGATGCGCTCGCTGAAATGCTGGGTGAGGATGCGAGCAAGCTGGTCGGCGAATTGCCGGCGTCGCCTACTTGGTGGCAATTTGGCGATGCCGTAGCTCAATTCGCCCACTGTGATAGCGGTGATGAACATCTCGTCGAACTGAGAGTCGACCCATGCGGTCACTCGAACAGATGGACGGCTGCTCGTGACCTCTGACAGCACGTTCGTGTCGAGGATGATCACGAGGAGGCACCCTGACCCTCCACCTCATCGAGCAGTCGTGGGTCGTCGGGCATTCGAGGTTCGATCTGGGCGAACAGATCGTCGGCGCCACCCATGTCGGCGAACATCGCATGCAGCCGGCTACCGAGCCCGGTGCCGTCTGAGGGTTGTGCCGCCACGGCGACCTTGAGTATTTCGCGCACTTCTGCCTCCATCGATCTTCCGTTGCGGGCAGCCCGGATGCGCAGCTTGGCTCGGGTCGATTCGTCGAGATCTCGCACGGTGATGGTGGCCATCTCGTCCCCTTCGGTCTGCTGGCAATGCTAGCAGCGAGAGAGGCGAAAAGCGAGGAATGATCAGTCGAGCGCCACGCCCTGGGCGGCGAGGGCGAGGTCGGTGACCGCGCGGAGGGTGTCGGTGGGCGCGGTGACCGTCAGCCAGCCGCCGTCGATCGCGACCGAGACCTCGGAGACACCATCGCCGACCACGGCGATGGCCGCCTCGCCCGGGTAGTCGGGCGCCGGCGTCCAGACGAGATCGGGGTCGGCCTCGAGGCCCGCCTCGCGGTAGCCGACTCCGCCCGGCAGCACGGCGATGGATGCTGCAGTTGCGCCCGTGGTATCGGCGTCGGTCCAGCTGCAGTAGTAGGCGCCCACCTGCTCGTCGGCGAAGAACGGCGACCCGTTGTACTCGCCCTCGGCCGACTTGTACTGCTCCACCCTGGCGATGCCGAGCGCTGCGGCCAGCTCGTCGCAGGTCGACGCCCCGCTGAGCCCCTGGCCGACGGGCTGCCAGAGCGGCCCGGGCGTGCCCAGGGTCTCGGTCGTTGCGCGCAGATCGACGAAGCGCGCACGTGTCTCGGCCATCTGCTGATCGGTGACGGTGGTCGCGAAGGCGCTGCTGAGGCTGATCCCGTAGCCGCCGACGTGGGCGATGAAGCTGCAGGAGTTGGGCCTCGTGCCGGGTGCCGGCACGCACGCCGAATAGCTGTCCGGCCCGATGGTGGGTTCGGGCGTGCCCACGAAGATACCCTCGCGCTGCACGGTCTGCTCGAACGCTTCGTCCGAGACACCCGGAACGATCGTCACGCCCACCGAGTAGGCCGCGCCGTCGTAGACCGAGCCGCCGGTCTCGCTGAACGAGCAGGCCAGTTCGCCCACCCGTTCGCCGACGAACGACATCGGGCTGGCCGTGTGCTCCGATTCGGTGACCGGCACGAGCGCGCCACCGGCGATCGACTCGGCGACCGACTGGGGCAGCAGTTCGTCGCAGCTCGCCGGCACGCGCACCACAGGGGCGGTCGGGGCGGGCGGCGGCGACGGCGTCGTCGTCGGTGATGGTGACGACGTCGCGGTCGCGACGGCTGCGGCCGTGGTCGCCGGCGTGCCCAGTCCGATGATCGACCCGCCCGTCAGCGCGAACACCGCCGTGCCGATGGCGACGAGGCCGACGACGGCGGCCACAACTACGAGGACCGTGCGCCTGCCGCCTCGAGAAGGCGTGGGCGCTCCGCCGGTGTCGATGTCGTCTGTGCTCATATCCCCTAGTGTCCGGTCGCCGTGAAGTGGTTCCATCGAGTGGTCAGGTCGCGGTCGCGGCGCTCGCCAACAGGGCCGCCACCTCGCCGAAGTCGTCGCGCACGCGACCGGCCGTCACGCGCAGGTGCTGGCCGCCCGGGGCGGCGGCGCCCGCTGGGCCGGCGAGGAACGTCGCGCCCGCCGCGACCCGGATGCCCGACGCCGCCAGCGACACGATCGCCGCCTTCTCGTCGGCCACCGGCACCCAGGTGTTGATGCCGTCGGCCGCCGCCGTGACCACCCCGCGTTCCCCGAGCGCCTCGGCGAGCGAGCGCTGCCGGGCCTGGTAGATGCGCCGTGCGTCATTCACGGCATCGACCGAAGCGCTTGCGGTGAGCAGGTCGTAGAGGATGCTCTGC
>BADC01000141.1 GCA_000333435.1 Corynebacterium-like bacterium B27
CGCTGCGCGAAGGCGCAGAACCGGCAGCCGGTGTAGCAGACGTTGGTGAAGTTGATGTTGCGGTTGACCACGTAGCCCACCTCGTCGCCGACCGTCGCCCGCCGCACTTCGTCGGCGAGCGACGCGAGCGCGTCGAGGTCGGGCCCGTCGGCGCCGAGCAGGGTCAGGTAGTCGTCGTCGGACAACCCCGCCGGGTCGACGGATGCCCGCAGCAACGCCGCCCGCACCGCCGGGTCTCCGGATGCCCGCACCGAGCCCCCGGCGTTCGCCCCGACGTGCTCGCGCAGCTCGCTCCAGTCGCCGTAGACGTCCTCGAAGTCGCTGCGCCGGTCGCCGGTGCGCCCGATCGTGTCGATCTCGGTGTGCAGCTCGACGCGGCCCGAGCCGGCAGTGCTCCACTCGGGCTCCTGCCACGGCAGGCCCTCCGGCACACGCCCTTCGACGGCCAGACCGTCGGTGTCGGCCAGCGCGCGTACGTGCGGCAGCACCCGAGGGTCGATCCACGGCTCCTCGGCCCGCACGTAGTGGGGGTGCGCGGTGAGCCGCTCGCGCAGCGTGAATCCGGCGTCAGCAGTCAGCCGCGCCAGGTCGTCGATGTGCGGCCACGGCCGCTCGGGGTTGACGTGGTCCGGCGTGAGCGGCGAGACCCCGCCCCAGTCGTCGATGCCGGCGCGTACGAGCAACGACAGCTCGCGCGCATCCGTGAGGTTCGGCGGCGCCTGGATGCGGGCCTTCGGCCCCAGCACGAGCCGCGCCACGGCGACCGACGCCACGTACTCCTGCGTTTCGAGATCGGACGCCCCCATCATGGCGGTGGCCGGCTTCGCGCGGAAGTTCTGGATGATCACCTCCTGAACGTGCCCGTGCCGGCGCGCGGCCGAGCGGATGGCGAACATGCCGTCGACCCGCTCCTCGTAGTTCTCGCCGATGCCGAGCAGCAGCCCGGTGGTGAACGGCACGTTCGAGCGGCCCGCGTCTTCGAGCACGCGCAGGCGCAGCGCCGGATCTTTGTCGGGCGAACCGAAGTGGGCGTTGCCCTTCTCGGCCCAGAGCCGCACCGAGGTGGTCTCGAGCATCATGCCCATCGACGGCGCGACGGGCTTGAGCCGCTGGATCTCCTCCCACGTCATGACGCCCGGGTTCAGGTGGGGGAGGAGGCCGGTCTCCTCGAGCACCCGGATGGCCATGGCGCGGAGGTAGGCGATGGTGGAGTCGTAGCCGTGCGCATCCAGCCACTCGCGGGCGGCCGGCCAGCGGTCTTCGGGGCGGTCGCCGAGGGTGAACAGCGCTTCCTTGCAGCCGAGCGCGGCGCCCTCCCGGGCGATCGCGAGCACCTCGTCGGGGGAGAGGAACGGCGCCTTGCCCTGCTTGGCGAGCGCGCCGGGCGTCTGCACGAAGGTGCAGTAGTGGCAGCGGTCGCGGCAGAGGTGGGTGAGCGGGATGAACACCTTGCGCGAGTAGGTGATGACGCCCGGCCGGCCCGCGATCTCGAGCCCGGCGTCCCGCACCCGCGAGGCGGCGGTGAGCAGGCGCTCGAGGTCGTCGCCACGGGCGTGCAGCAACGTCTCGGCCTCGGTGGCGTTCAGCGCCACCCCCTCGTCGGCGCGTTTCAGCGCCCGGCGGATGGCGGATGCGTTCGGCACGAACGCCTGCACGACCGGCTGGGCGTCGGCCTTGCGGCCGGTGGGGCGAACGGTGGGGACGGGCAGATCTTCAGGCATGGGCGACGACCTCGACGTATCGGATGAGATAACAAGAGAGCAGGGCCCAAAGCCAGACCCAGAACCAGAATGGAACGAGCCTACCCCCAGTTAGGGTCGTGGCCCGATTCGGGACAGCGCACTGTGCCACTATTGCCCCAACGAAGAATGGGGTTCGACTTGGCTGAGAAAGCTGTCCGCGGCACGTTTCTGGATTTCATCGACGACCCGTGGAAGCACGTCGGTCACGAAGAAGAAGCGGTGCGTTTCCACACCGACGGTCTGCTCGTCATCGACGACGGGAAGATCGTCGACTTCGGCCCGTACGCCGAGGTCGCGCCGCGGCATCCGGATGCCCCGATCACCGAGATCCGCGACCGCCTGATCCTGCCCGGGTTCATCGACGGGCACATCCACCTGCCGCAGACCCGTGTGCTCGGCGCCTACGGTGAGCAGCTGCTGCCCTGGCTGCAGAAGTGGGTGTTCCCCGAGGAGCACAAGTACGCCGACCGTGCCTACGCCGAGGAGGGCACGAAGCACTTCTTCGACAACCTGCTCGCCTCCGGCACCACCACGGCGCAGACCTTCACCACCGGCAACCTCACCTGCAACGAGGTGTTCTTCGAGGAGGCGACGCGCCGCAACATGCGGATGATCGGCGGCCTCACGGGAATCGATCGGCACGTTCCCGACTACTTCGCCAACACGCCCGAGCAGTTCTACGAGGACTCGAAGACGCTGATCGAGAAGTTCCACGGGGTGGGCCGCAACCTCTACGCCATCACCCCGCGGTTCGGGTTCGGTGCCTCGAACGAGCTGCTCGCCGCCTGCCGGCGGCTGAAGCAGGAGCATCCGGACCTCTGGATCAACACCCACATCTCGGAGAACCCGGCCGAGATCCACGGTGTGCTGGCGCTGCACGACGACTGCCACGACTACCTCGGCGTCTACGAGAAGTACGACCTCGTGGGCCCGAAGTTCACCGGCGGTCACGGGGTCTGGCTCTCCAACGACGAGTTCCGGCGCTTCTCGGATTCGGGTGCCGCGGTGGCGTTCTGCCCGTCGTCGAACCTCTACCTCGGGTCGGGGCTGTTCCGGCTGGGCCGCGCCACCGATCCCGAGCACCGCGTGCTGCTCTCCTTCGGCACCGACATGGGGGGCGGCAACCGGTTCAGCCTGCTCAACTCGCTGGAGGACGCCTACAAGGTCGGGATGCTCAACAACACCATCCTCGACGGCAGCATCATCCCGAGCGAGATGGATCTGGCGGAGTCCGAGCGCAACAAGCTCTCGCCCTTCCGGGCGTTCTACTCCGTCACCAAGGGCGGCGCCGAGTCGCTCTACATCGACGACCTCGTCGGCACCTTCGACATCGGCAAGGAGGCCGACTTCGTGGCGCTGGACTGGACCGCCGGGCCGCCCGCGACCGCCTGGCACCAGAGCCTGCTGCACGACAGCGGCGAGCTCACGCTCGAGGCGGCCTCGGACCTGCTCTTCGGATCATGATGGTGAGCGACGAGCGTGCGGTCGACGAGAACTGGGTCGCGGGCGAACGCGCCTACAAGAAGGCGTAGCGCATGACGGT
>BADC01000140.1 GCA_000333435.1 Corynebacterium-like bacterium B27
ATCCGCCGCCCCAGAAAGAAGGTCAATGTGGACAATCTCGGTATCGACTTCGTGTCGGAGCTGGTGGGAACAGCACTGCTCGTGCTCCTCGGCTGCGGTGTGGTCGCCAACGTCGCGCTGGTGCGCACGAAGGGCTTCAACGGCGGATTCCTGATGGTGAACATCGGCTGGGGCCTCGCGGTCTTCTCCGGTGTCATCGTCTCGTACGCGTCGGGCGCTCACCTGAACCCGGCGGTCACGCTCGGGCTGGTCGCGAACGGTGCCAAGACCTTCGGTGGTCCTGACACGCAGGTCGACGTCAACTTCCTCTCCGTGATCGCGTACATCGGGGCGCAGCTGATCGGCGCCATCATCGGTGCGGTGTTCGTGTGGCTGGCGTACAAGCAGCACTTCGACGCCGAGCCGGATGCGGCCAACAAGCTGGGCGTGTTCTCCACCGGTCCTGCGCTCCGCAGCTACGGCTGGAACCTGGTGACCGAGGTCATCGGCACCTTCGTGCTGGTGTTCGTGGTGATCGGCTTCGGCCGGAACGGCGACGGCGGTGGGCTCGCGGCGCTCGGCGCGCTGCCGGTGGCGCTTCTCGTGATCGCGATCGGTGCCTCGCTCGGTGGCCCGACGGGCTACGCGATCAACCCGGCCCGTGACCTCGGCCCGCGCCTCGCGCACGCCTTCCTGCCCATCAAGGGCAAGGGCACCTCCGACTGGTCGTACTCCTGGGTGCCGGTCGTCGGCCCGATCATCGGCGGTCTCCTCGCCGGCTGGCTCGCCATCCCGCTGCTGCCGATTCTGACCTGATCGTAAAACAAGGCTGACAAGCGCTCTCGTTTCCGCAAGAATCCAATCAATAACAAAGGAGTTAGACGTGTCCGAACAAAAATACGTCCTGGCCATCGATCAGGGCACCACCAGTTCCCGCGCCATCATCTTCGACCACTCCGGCACCATCGTGTCGACCGGTCAGAAGGAGCACGAGCAGATCTTCCCGAAGGCGGGTTGGGTCGAGCACAATCCGATCGAGATCTGGGACAACGTGCGCGAGGTGATCGGTCAGGCGCTCTCCAAGGCCGACCTCACCCGGCACGACATCGCCGCGGTCGGCATCACCAACCAGCGCGAGACGGCGGTGGTGTGGAACAAGAACACCGGGCAGCCCGTCTACAACGCCATCGTCTGGCAGGACACCCGCACGCAGGACATCGTCGACCGGCTCGCGGCCGACGGCGGGGTCGAGCGCTTCAAGCAGATCGTCGGCCTGCCGCTCGCCACCTACTTCTCGGGCACGAAGATCGTCTGGATCCTCGAGAACGTCGACGGCGCCCGTGAGGCCGCCGAGGCGGGCGACCTGCTGTTCGGCACCACCGACAGCTGGGTGCTCTGGAACCTCACCGGCGGCACGGATGGCGGCGTGCACGCCACCGACGTCACCAACGCCTCCCGCACCCTCTTCATGGACCTCGAGACGCTCCAGTGGCGCGACGACATCCTCGAGACCTTCGGTGTGCCGAAGTCGATGCTGCCCGAGATCAAGTCCTCCTCCGAGGTCTACGGCACCGTCGAGTCGTCGAACCTGCTCCGCGAGGTGCCGGTCGCCGGCATCCTCGGCGACCAGCAGGCGGCCACCTTCGGTCAGGCGGCGTTCGACGCCGGCGAGTCGAAGAACACCTACGGCACCGGCAACTTCCTCATCTTCAACACCGACACCGAGATCGTGCACTCGAAGAACGGGCTGCTCACCACGCTGGGCTACAAGCTCGGCGACCAGCCGGCGCACTACGCGCTCGAGGGTTCGATCGCGGTCACCGGCTCGCTCATCCAGTGGCTGCGCGACAACCTCGGCATCATCTCCTCGGCCCCCGAGGTCGAAGAGCTGGCCAAGACGGTGGAGGACAACGGCGGCGCCTACTTCGTGCCCGCGTTCTCGGGTCTCTTCGCCCCCTACTGGCGGCCGGATGCCCGTGGTGCGCTCGTGGGCCTCACCCGCTACGTGAACAAGGGCCACATCGCCCGCGCCGCTCTCGAGGCGACCGCCTTCCAGACCCGCGAAGTGCTGGATGCGGTCAACGCCGACTCGGGCGTCGACCTCACCGAGCTCAAGGTCGACGGCGGCATGATCGCCAACAACCTGCTCATGCAGTTCCAGGCCGACATTCTCGGCGTGCCGGTCGTTCGCCCCGTCGTCGCCGAGACCACCGCGCTCGGCGCCGCCTACGCCGCCGGCCTCGCCGTCGGCTTCTGGGCCAACCTCGACGAACTGCGCGCCAACTGGCAGGAGGACTCCCGCTGGGAGCCCCAGATGGACGAAGCCGAGCGCGACCGTCAGCTGCGCAACTGGAAGAAGGCGGTCACGAAGACGCTGGACTGGGTGGACGCGGACACGCAGTGATGTTCGGGCTCGCCCGGCCTTCGGCTGGGCGGGCCCTCTCTTCGGGCTCGCCCGGCCTTCGGCTGGGCGGGCCCTTATTGCTCGCGCCGCCGCTTCTGCGGCGCGAGGCGACATGTGAGCGTTCGGTCGCTTCGCGGCCGAGCGCTCACCCTGGGTCGTCGAGCGCGGCCTGCGGCCTGCGGTCTCGTGCCCTACGTGTTGGGTGGTGGGGTGCGGTGCTGGTTTTTGGGGGAGGGGTGGGTCGGGCAGGATGGGGGGATGGGTTCTGAACGTGTGATTGTGGCTGATGGGGTCATTTTCGATATGGACGGGACGTTGGTCGACTCGACTGCGCTCGTGGAGAAGGTGTGGGCGGCGTTCGCTGAGAGGCACGACATCGATCTCGCTGAGCTCATCGCTTATGCGCACGGGCGGCGTGCCGACGACACGCTCGAGTACTTCCTCGGCGCGGGAGCGCGCGCGGAGGTCGGTGCGGCCGATCTTGCCGAGGCTCGGGCGGCTGTGCAGGCGCACGAGATCGGGGTGGAGGGGGCGGTGCTCGAGATTCCGGGGGCGGCCGCGTTCGTGGCGGCGTTCGACCCGGCCGATGTGGCGCTCGTCACCTCCGCACCCCTCGAGTTGGCGCGCCTTCGTATGAGGGAGGCGGGCATCCCGCTCCCCGAGGTCACCATCACCGCCGAAGACGTCTCGGCCGGCAAACCCGACCCCGAGGGCTACCGTGCCGCCGCCCGGCGCCTCGGGCACGACCCCGCCCGCGTCGTCATCTTCGAAGACGCCGATGCCGGCCTCCAGGCGGCACGGGCATCCGGAGCCCAGGTCGTCGTAGTCGGCACCCACGACGGCCCCGCCACCGAGAACCTCCCGCGCATCCCCGACTACCGCACCACCACCGTCACCCGCATCCCCGCGGGCCCTTACCGCATCGAACTCCCCACCCCCTGACCCACCCACACCGAGTCCCCACCCGTTGCCGAAACGACGCATCCGATTCCGACAACAACAAGAGACTCGATGCACCCCACGACATGGGGTACGAGACCGCAGGCCGCGGGCCGCGCCTGGACGACCCAGAGTGAGCGCTCGGCCGCGAAGCGACCGAACGCTCACATGTCGCCTCGCGCCGCAGTAGCGGCGGCGCGAGCAATAAGGGCCCGCCCAGCCGAAGGCCGGGCGAGCCCGAAGATGTGGCGATGGGGAACCCAACACCCCCCTACGCCATCGGCAGCAACCGCAGCGACTTCCCCGTGGCCGCGAACCCGCGCGACGCGAACTCCCGCGCCACCGCCACACGCTCGGCGCTGGGCCGCCCGTAGGTGGTGGTGCGTTGCACGGGCACCCGCCCGATCGAGCGGATGAGCGCCTCCAGCTCGTCGACCGTCTTCTCGGAGCCGTTGTCGGCGCCGGCCATGCGGCTGATCGTCTCCTCCATCAGCGTGCCGCCGAGGTCGTCGGCGCCGCCCTGAAGCATCTGCGCGGTGCCGCCGTTGCCGAGTTTCACCCAGGAGGTCTGCACGTGGTCAATGCGCCCGTGCAGCATCAGCCGCGCCACCGCGTGGATGGCCCGGTTCTCCTGCACCGTCGGCCCCGGCCGCGCCACGCCGGCGAGGTAGACGGGGGAGTTCATGTGGATGAAGGGCA
>BADC01000139.1 GCA_000333435.1 Corynebacterium-like bacterium B27
GAGTACCGGTAGACGATCTGCCGGCCGGTTCACCTCGATGGTCGGGAACACGTGCTTCACGAGTCGAAAGAAGTAGTCGACTTCCTCCTCGGTGCAGACGCTGGGCTCGGCCGGGTCGGCCTCGAGGTCGGTGGTGCCCACGAGCACGCGCCCGTTCAGCGGGTAGATGAGCACGATGCGTCCGTCGTCGTTCTCGAAGAACACCTCACCACCGGCGCAGGCCGCGTAGAGCTCGGGGTTGTCGAGCACGATGTGCGAGCCCTTCGTGCCGCCCATGAAGGCGGTGCTCTCGCCGAGCGCCTTGTTGGTGAGGTCGGTCCACGGCCCGGTGGTGTTCACCACGACGTCGGCGGTGAGCTCGAAGGTCTCGCCGCTCACCAGGTCGCGCAGCACGACGGCGTCGCCGGATGCACCGACGGCCTCGACGTAGTTCGCCGTGCGGGCGTGCGGGCCGGTGGCCAGCGCATCCTGAACCAGGTCGAGGGCGAGACGCTCGGGGTTCTCGACCGCGGCATCGTAGTAGGTGGCGGTGTACTTCACGTCGGGCCGGAGCGCCGGCAGCTTCGCCAGCGACTTCTTGCGGCCCACGAACTTGTGCCGCGGCACGTTGCCGCCGTCGCGCGAGAAGGAGTCGTAGCCGAGCAGTCCGACCTTGATGAGCAGCGCGCCACGCTCCTTCGGCTTGCCCTGCTTGTGGGTGAGGAAGCGCAGCGGGGCCGACAGGATGCCCGAGAAGGTGGAGAAGATGGGGATGGTGGTGGGCAGCGGCTTCACGTAGTGCGGCGCGAGCCGCAGCAGGCGGTTGCGCTCCTGCACGCTCTCGCGCACGAGCCGGAACTCGCCGTTCTCGAGGTAGCGCACGCCGCCGTGGATCATGTGGCTCGATGCGCTCGACGCGCCCGATGCGTAGTCGCCGCGCTCGACCAGGACGACGTCGACGCCCTGCAGCGCCAGGTCGCGGAACGTGCCGATGCCGTTGATGCCGCCACCGATGATGAGGACCTGTGCCTTCGGGTGGGAACGGATCGACTCGACGTTCGCCCGGATGTCGGAGTGGGAAGTGCTCACTGTGTACTCGCCTTCGTGCAGTCGTGGACGCGTGGGACGATCCATGCGACGACATACAGTTCTACGACCCTTTTCACATATGATCAAGCTGGGTGCACATATGTGCAAGGTCCTCGGAAAGGATGCGACGAAGCATGGCGAACGACAGCCTCGGCAGCGACAAGGTGCGCGACGCGCTCCGTGCCGCCCACCTCTATTACATGCAGGATCTGACGATGGAGGCCATCGCCAGCGAGTTGCACACCTCGCGCTCCTCGGTGTCCCGCTTGCTGGGATTCGCGCGGGAGATCGGGCTCGTCGAGATCCAGGTCAAGTCACCGGTCGACCGCATCTCGTCGGTGCAACAGCGCATCCGCGACCGGTATTCGGTGACCGCGCACGTCGTGCCGGTACCCGATTCGACCAACGAGATCGACCGCCTCGAACGCGTCGCGATGAGCGCTGCACGGATTCTCGGCCCGTTCTTCGACTCGAACATGACGATGGGCATCGCCTGGGGTTCGACGCTCTCGGCGGTCTCGCGTCACCTGCAGGACAAGGTCACCCACAACTCCCAGATCGTGCAGCTGAACGGCGCCTCCAACGCGCAGACCACGGGCATCGGCTACGCCAGCGAGATCATGACCCGCTTCGGCCGGGCGTTCGGCGCCTACGTGCAGCAGTTCCCGGTGCCCGCGTTCTTCGACGACCCGCGCACGAAGGAGGTGCTCTGGCGTGAGCGGAGCATCCGGCGGGTGCTCGAGATCCAGAAGCACATGGATGTCGCGCTGTTCGGTCTGGGCTCGGCCAGCGCCGACGTGCCCTCCCACGTCTACGTGGGCGGGTACCTCGACGAGGCCGACTTCGAGCAGCTGAAGCGCTCGGAGGTGGTGGGCGACGTGGCGACGGTGTTCTACCGGGCCCGACGGGTCGAGCGAGGACATCCCGATGAACGCGCGTTCCTC
>BADC01000138.1 GCA_000333435.1 Corynebacterium-like bacterium B27
TGATCGACCCGCTGCGCTGGATCGCGTACTGGTCCGCCAAGAACGAGAGGGAGCGCCCGGCCGCCTCGCAGACCTCGAGCATCCGCTCGGCCGCCGTCACGACCGCGCCGGGGGCCATGTGGCCCTCCGCCCGGTACCGGCGCACCGCCGGCGTCAGGAGCCCCAGGGCGACGGCCGCCGCGTTCACCAGCGCCACCTCGTTCGCGGCTGCCACGGTGCCGAGCTCGTCGGCGAGCGAGTTGTCGAGCAGCGTTCCGTGGGCGAAGTTCAGCACGAGGTCGCAATCGGTCTCGGTGATCACGCGACGGGCGGTGGGGAGCGAGTATCCGGTCATCCCGATGGCTCGGCACAGGCCCTCGTCACGGAGCTGCACCAGGGTCTCGTAGCCGTCGGTGAGCACCGGCCCGAGATCGGTGAACTCGATGTCGTGCAGCTGCAGCACGTCGACGTGGTCGGTCTGCAGCAGGCGCAGACTCCGTTCGACGCTCGCCCGGATGGCTCGCGGGGTGAAGTCGAACCGCTCGCCGGGGTTGCGGCCGGCCTTCGTGCCGATGAGCACGTCGTCGCGCTTGCCGCGGAGCGCCCGTCCGAGGCGCTCCTCGGCGTCGCCGTAGTACGGCGAGGTGTCGAAGAAGGTGATGCCGAGATCGACGGCCTCGTCGACGGCCGCCGCGGCGGTCTCGTACGGCACCGGGCCGAAGAGCTGGCCGAGGGGCGCGGTGCCGAACGAGACGGCGGAGAGCTCGACGCTGGTCGAGCCGAGAGCGGTGGTGTGCACGGGGGTTCCTTTCAGCGAAGACGAACGGATGCGACTGCTCAGCCGGCCGGGAAGCAGGCCTTGACCTCGGCGGCGAGCCGGGGCAGGGACTCCGCGATGGGGAGGGCGCGGTGTTCGGCCGAGATGATCTCGACGCCCCAAGGGCCGGTGAAGCCCGTGGCGCGGACGGCATCGATGAACGCCGGCACCTCGAAGGCGCCCCGCCCCGGGTACTGCCGGCGGTCGATGGTGTCGTCCCAGAGCGAACCTTCGGGCAGAGCCGTGCCGTCGTCGAGTTCGACCACGAAGACGAGTTCGCGCGGCAGGGCCGCGACCCGCTCATACGGCGTGCCCGAGCGGAACACGTGCCAGATGTCGACGCAGAGCCCGGCGGCCGGGTTGCCGAGCGCCTGCAGCGCCGCGACGCCGTCGTCGAGCGTGCGCACGTTGCTCGAGAACGGCATGGGTTCGAGGGCGACCCGCGTGCCCCGCTCGGCGGCCTGGTTGGCCAGGGTGTCGAGCTCGGTCAGGAAGACCTCGGGATCGGGCGCGACGTCGCCCATGCCGGCGGCGACCTTCACGGTCAGGGCCGTCAGCTCCTCGGCGGCGTCGAGCAGGTCGGCGCGGATGCGGTTGGAGGCGGCGCGTTCGGGTCCGCTCGTCCACCAGTCGCCGAGGAACTCGAGTTCGACGTACCTCAGGCCGTTGTCGGCCAGCAGCTGCCGCAGATCGCTGAGCGGATGCTGCTCCCGGAACGCCACGACGTCGGCGTGCACCAGTCCGATGCCGGCCCAGCCCGCGGCGGCGACGGCCTCGATGCGCGTGCGCAGCGGGATCGGGCTGCGCTCGTCACCCCGTTGCGGTGCGGCATCTCCGGCCGACGTCCAGCAGGTCGCGAGCAGGTCGATCGTCACGGGGTCTCCTCACCATTGAGTTCATTGCCGATTAACACTCTACGATGATTCGTCCATCTATACTGGACAGGCGAGGCGCGCTACTTCGCAGCGGTGTACCCGCCGTCGGCGAGGATGGTCTGCGCCGTGATGGCGCGGGAGGCCGGTGACGAGAGGAAGAAGACCACCTCGGCGATGTCTTCCGGCTCCATCAGGCGGTGCTGCGGCGTCTGCGCGAGCCACGTCGCCATCGTCTCGGGCTGCTCGGCGCCGACGGTCTTCAGCATCGCGGTGTTCGTGTAGCCGGGAGCCACCGCGTTCACCCGCACGCCGTGCTCGGCCCACTCGACGCCGAGCGTGCGGGTGAGCCCGATGATGCCCGCCTTGGTGGCGTCGTAGCCGACGTGCACCTCGGGGCGGGTCGCGGCGAAGGCGGCGATGGACGAGATGTTCACGACGGTGCCCTGCGTGGCGATGAGAAGCGGGCCGAACGCGCGGCAGGCGTAGAAGGTGCCGCTGAGGTTCAGGTCGAGCACGCGACGCCAGTCGGCGTCCGGATGCTCGAGCGACGGCGAGTCGAGCGACATGCCGGCGCAGTTCACCAGGTGGTCGACGCGGCCGAACCGTGTCACCGCCGATTGCGCCAGCGCGGCGACGCTCGCGGAGTCGGTGACGTCGACCGAGGCGCCGAGCGACTCGCCGCCCGTGGCTGCGGTCAGCTCCTCGGCGGTGCGCTCCGCGGCGTCCTGCCGCAGGTCGGCGACCACCACGCGCACGCCCGCTGTCGCGAATCGGTGCGCGATCGCGCGGCCGATGCCGCCGGCCGCCCCTGTGATGACCGCGACTCGTGGGTGTTCAGACATCGGTGTCTCCTTCCGTGAGAGCGAGCGGCCCCCGTGTCATCGACCGAGGGCGGCGCTCGCCGCCTCGAGCAGTGCAGGCACCCCCGCCGTGAGCTGGGGACCGAAGCGGTCGCCCGGGCGCTCACCGCGGCGCCAGCGGGTGTGGATGGCCTCGCAGAACACCGCCGACTTCCACAGGGCCAGCGCCTCGTACCAGCCGAGCTCCGCGAGGTCGGCACCGGATCCGGCGGCGTAGCGCTCGGCGATCTCGTGCCGGGTGAGGTAGCCGGGCTCGCGCGTGACCGGGGTGAGCTGCATGACCGTGGGCGGGGCATCCGGGTCGGCGTACATCGCCATCAGGTAGCCCACGTCGGCGAGCGGATCGCCGAGCGTCGACATCTCCCAGTCGAGCAGCGCCCGCACGCGCGCCGGGGCGTCGGCGACGAACATCACGTTGCCGAGCCGGTAGTCCCCGTGCAGCAACGAGGCCCGCTGGGGGGACGGGATGCGCGCGCCGAGCCTGCCGGCCAGCTCCGCCACGAGCGGGAGGTCCCGGTCGGAGACGGTGTCCCAGAGCGACGCGAACCGCGCCACCTGGCGCTTGAGGTAGCCGTCCGGTCGGCCGAGGCCGCGCGCGTCGTCGCCGTCGACCGGCACCGTGTGCAGGGCGACGAGCAGGTCGACGAGTTCTTCGCTGCTGCGACGCCGTTCGTCGATGGCCGACAGGGCCGCGGGCACGGTGTCGGTGATGACGAGGCCGTCGAGGTGTTCCATCACGTAGAACGGCACGCCGAGCAACGACTCGTCGTCGCAGACGGCCAGGATGCGCGGCACCGGTACACCGTGCGCGGCCACGAACTGCTGCACGCGCGCCTCCCGCACCATGTCGTGCGTGGAGCGGGGCAGCGGGGGGCGCGGACCCCGGCGCAGCACGGCCGTGGTCTCGCCCCGCCGGATGGCGTAGGTGAGATTCGACTGCCCGTCGCCGATGCGCTCGGCCCTCACCGGCCCGGCGCCGATGCCGTGCGCGTCGAGGAAGGCGGCCACGACGTCCAGCGGCAGCGGAGGGGGGCCCGGCGCGGCCTCGGCGTTCGCCGGCATCTCGGTGCTCGCCGTGTGCGTCACGCTGCACCCCCGGCCGCCGCCGCATCCGCATCCGCCGCCATCGCGCGTCGGCGCGCCGACGACGCCCGCCGGGCGATGGCCCAGCGGTGCGTCTCGTTCGCCCCGTCGTAGATGCGGAACGGCCGCACCTCACCCCAGTAGGAGGCCAGCGGCAGGTCGTCGGACACCCCGTCGCCGCCGCACAGCTGTATCGCCCGATCGACCACGCGCACGATCGCCTCCGAGCAGAACACCTTGGCGATCGAGGAGAGCCGGGCACCCTCGCGCGGGTCGGTGGCGAGAGCCGTGGCGCACGACGCGATCAGCGCATCCGACGCCTCGATGTCGATGACCGAGTCGGCGATGAGGGCCTGGGCCAGGCCGAGGTCGCGCAGCCGCGAGCCGAACAGTTCCCGTGACTCCGCGCGGTCGAGGGCGATGTCGAGTGACCGCCGGGCGAGCCCCAGCCAGCGCATGCAATGGGTGAGCCGCGCCGGCCCCAGTCGCACCTGCGCGTAGCGGAAGCCCTCGTGCGGTTCGCCCAGCACCGCGTCGGCACCCACGCGGCAGTCGTCGAAGTGCACGTGCGAGTGACCGCCCGCGATGGCGTGCTCGGTGGTGCGGATGTCGCGGCCCACCCGCAGCCCCGGAGTGCCGGCGTCGACCAGGAACATCGTCGCACCGTGCTCGGTGCGCGCCATGACGATGAAGAAGCCGGCTCCTTCGGCGCCGCTGATGTAGCGTTTCTCGCCGTCGATGCGCCAACCACCGTCGACCTCGACGGCGGTGGTGCGGAGGGCCTCCGGGTCGGAGCCCGCGCCGGGATGCGGCTCGGTCATGGCGAAGGCCGAGCGCACCTCGCCGCGCGCGAGCGGCCCGAGGTAGTCGTGCTTCTGCCCAGGGGTGCCGATCTTCTCGAGCAGGTGCGCGTTGCCCTCGTCGGGCGCCATGCAGCCGAGCACGCTCGGCCCGATGGGGGAGTACCCGGCAGCCTGGAAGATCGGCGACCACGCCGTGATCGGCAGGCCGATTCCGCCGTACTCCACCGGGAGGTGCGGAGCGTAGACGCCGGCGGCCCGCGCCAGTTCCCGCAGTCGTTCGAGCTCCTGCGCGTCCAGGGTGGTGCCCGGTGCCGGTTCGGCCGGGATGACGGTGTCCCGGATGAATGCGCGGGTGCGCTCCAGCAGGTCGTCGGCCTGCTGCGGGTCTCCGGTCGCGCTCACGCCACTCCTCCCGCGGCCAGCAGACCGCCGTCGACCGTCAGCACCTCGCCGGTGATCCACTGCGCGTCGTCGGAGAGGAGGAATGCGACGGCGGATGCGACATCCGCCGGTTCGCCGAGCCGGCCGAGCGGGTAGCCGGCCGTCACCGCCTCTTCCTTGCCCTCGTAGAGCGCCCGGGAGAACTCGGTGCGCACCACCGCCGGCGAGACCGCGTTCACCCGGATCGACGGTCCCAGCTCCACCGCCAGGGTGCGGGTGAGATGCGCGACCGCCGCCTTCGAGACGCCGTACAGCCCGATGCCGGGCGAGGGCGTGGTGCCGGTCACGGAGGACAGGTTGACGATCGACCCGCCGCGCTCCGCGAAGGCGAGGGCCGGATCGGCGAGCAGATCCTGCACCCAGCCCAGCGGGGCGATGACGTTGACCTCGAAGATCTTGCGCGCCGCAGCGAGGTCGACGCCGACGAGGTCGCCGAAGACCGGGTTCATGCCCACCACGTTCACCAGCGCATCCACCCGGCCGAAGGCTTCGGCGGCGCGGGCGAGCACCTCGGCGCGGTGCTCCGCATCCTCGGCCCGGCCCGCGACGGCGATCGCGCTGCCCTCGGGGAGCGCGTCCACCGCCTCGTCGAGGGCTTCCTGCCGGCGCGCCGTGAGGCACACCCGTGCACCCTCTGCGGTGAGCCGCTCGGCGACCGCGAGGCCGATGCCCCGGCTGCTACCCGTGACGATGGCGACCCGGCCCTCGAAGCGGCCGCCGGCACGTCCGGCCGAGGGGCCGCTGACGTGCCCGCTCATCCGGCGTCCGTCGCCTGGCCCAGCGGCACCAGCCGCTCCACGAACCACTCGGTCGCGGCGGTCGCGGCCTGGATGAGCAGGGACTGGTTGCTGTAGAGCGCGAGGTGATCGGACTTCTCGATCACCTTCAGCCGCTTCTTCGAGGTGGGGATGGCGTTGTAGGCGCCGATCGCCTCGTCCCACAGCGTGATGTCGTCGTTCTCGGCCACGATCACGAGGGTCGGCGTGTCGACGATGCGGTGCAGGAAGGGGCGGATGTCGTAGGACATGAGGAGGTCGACCGACTCGAGCGTCGCATCGAAGTCGTAGTTCGGCGCCTCGTTCTGCTGGAAGGTGTGGAACACCTCGTAGCCCTCGGGGAAGGGCCAGGCCGAGATCTCGGCGCCGGTGTCGAGGGTGAAGTGCGGCACCATGGTGTCGCCACCGCCCGCGAACCGCTTGCGTCGAGCCTCGAGGATGGCCTTCTCGAGCCGGCGGAAGTTGACGGTGCCGTTGGCCAACCGCATGTTGAGGTAGCCCTCGACCACGGGGATCTGCGACACCGCGGTCTTGATGCGCGAATCGATGGCGGCGAGGATCAGCGAGTGTCCGCCGCTGTAGGACAGACCCCACGAGCCGATGCGCTCGGCGTCGACCTCCGGGAGCGTCTCGGCGAAGTCGATGGCGTGCCGGTAGTCGGCGATCTGCATCCAGGGGTCGATGTGCTGGCGGCGCTCGCCGTCGCTGTCGCCGAAGTTGCGGTAGTCGAACAGCACCGCCGCGATGCCGTTCTGTGCGAACATCTCCGCGTAGTGCGGCTGCACGATCTCCTTCACGTAGCACCAGCCGCCCGCCATCACGACGGTGGGGAATGGGCCCTCGCCCTCGTCGGGGGTGTACAGCCAGCCGCGCACGGTGTCGCCCTCGCTCAGGAACTCGATGTCGCGCCTCACAGGATCTCCTTCGATCGTCAATTCGCATTCAGCCGACCGGTGGGCCGGTCGAATCAAGAACCAGTATGCACAAATCAGGGAGATATCGCTATGCTGATGCTCGACACGACCGGCCAGCGGGCCGGTTGGTGATCACGCAAGGGAGCGATCAGTGACCTCACTCGGAGACGGTGACCTCGTGCTGCCCCCGCCGGCCCCTCCGACGGTGGCAGAGCTCGAGGAGCTCTACGCCCGGGTGTGCACGGTGCGGAGCTTCGAGCTGCTCACCTCCGACCTCTACCGCGACGGTGCGATCCCGGGCTTCGTGCACGTCTCGCTCGGTCAAGAGGGATCGGCGGTGGGTGCTTGCCGACCGCTGAGGGTCACCGACATGATCACCTCGAACCACCGCGGGCACGGCCACTGCCTCGCCAAGGGGATGGCACCCGAGGCGATGTTCGCCGAACTGTTCGGCCGTGCGGCCGGAGCCGTGGCCGGGCGTGGCGGCTCGATGCACATCGCCGATCCAGCCCTCGGCATCCTGGGCGCCAATGGCATCGTGGGCGCCGGCCTGCCGATCGCGGTGGGGGCCGCGCACGCCGCGCGAACCCGCGGCGATGACGTCGTTGTGGCGTTCTTCGGCGACGGCGCGGTGGCGCAAGGGCTCTTCCACGAGTCGGTGAACCTCGCGGCGCTGTGGGGCCTGCCCGTCGTGTTCTTCTGCGAGAACAACGGGTACGCCGAGTTCACGGCTGCGGCCGACGGTCATCCGGCCACCCTGCGGCAGCGGGCGGCCGGGTACGGGGTGCGATACCTCGAGGTCGACGGTGCCGACGTGTGGGCGGTGGCCGAGCGGATGGGCCAGGTCGTCGAGGCCGTGCGGCGCGGCGGCGGCCCCGTCGTCGTCGAGGCGATGACCGACCGCTGGCACGGACACTACGAGGGCGACCAGCAGCAGTACCGCGACACCGACGACCTGCGGCGGGCGCGGGCGACCGACCCCCTGGCGGTGGCCGAGGACCGGCTGCGATCGCTCGGAGTCCCCGACGAGCGGATCGCCTCGATCCGGCAGGAGGCCTTCGCCGCGGTGGCCGCCGCGGCCGAGCGGGCCGCCGCGGCGCCCGAGCCACTGGCCGCCGACGCGGGCCGCTACGTCGTGGCACCTCGACCTGTCCTCGAGGAGGGCCCGATCGCTGCGGATGCTCCCGCGGTGAAGTACATCGAGGGCATCCGCTCCGCCCTCGCCGACGCGCTCGACGAGGACCCGCAGGCCTTCCTCGCCGGCATCGACGTCGGCGCCGGCGGTGGCGTGTTCGCCGTCAGCCGAGGGCTGTACGCCAAGCATCCCGACCGGGTGCTCGACACCCCGATCTCGGAGGCCGCGGTGCTGGGGATCGGCGTCGGCGGCGCCATGGCGGGGCTGCATCCGGTGGTCGAGATCATGTACCTCGACTTCATCGGCGTGGCCTTCGACCAGCTGCTGAACCAGGCGGCGAAACTGCACTTCATGACGGCGGGACGGGCGACCATGTCGATGACCGTGCGCACGCAGTTCGGTGCGGGACGGTCGGCGGGCAGCCAGCACTCGCAGAGTCTCGAAGCCCTGCTCGCCCACATCCCCGGGCTCACCGTCGTGATGCCGAGCACCGCGGCCGACGCCTACGGACTGCTGCGCTCGGCGATCGACGATCCCAATCCGGTCGTCTACATCGAGAACCGTACGCTCTACGGCACCCGGTCCGCCGCGGCCCCGCCTGGGCACCGCGTGCCCATCGGCCGGGCCCGTATCGCGCGAGCGGGAACAGATGTGACGTTGGTGAGCTACTCGCGGATGCTCCTGGACTGCCTGGCGGTCGCCGAGCGTCTGGCGGCGGAGGGCATCAGCGTCGAGGTGATCGACCTGCGCACGGTGTCGCCCTGGGACCGGGAGACCGTGCTCGCCTCGGTGCAGAAGACCTCGCGTCTCGTCGTGGCTCACGAGGCCGTGACCGACTTCGGGGTCGGCGCCGAGATCGTCTCCACCGTCGTCGACCAGGCGTTCTGGGCGCTCGACGCCCCGCCCCGGCGAGTGGGCGCAGCCTTCTCGCCCGCTCCCTATTCCCCACCGCTCGAGGCCGCGTGGCTGCCGCAGCACGACGACATCGAGCGGGCCATCCGATCGACCCTGGAGCCGTTCTCGTGACCATTCCCGCTCCCGCACCCCTCCCCGACCCGTCGTCCGCCCCGCGTCAGGCGCCGCTGACCGCGTCGGGGGAGATGCGGCGCGCCGAGATTCTCGAGGCGGCGGCCACGCTCTTCGACGAGCTGGGGTTCCACCGCACCACCACGGCGGCCATCGCGGAACGCGTGGGCACGGCCAAGGCGACGGTCTACCACTACTTCCGTGCCAAGCACGACATCCTCTACGCCATCCACGACGAGTGGATCGACGGGTTGCTCGCCCTCTTCGACGCCACCACCGAGGCGACCGACGACCCGGTGCAGATCGTGCGGTCGGTGGCCCACGACATCGTGGCGCTGATCGACGAGAAGCCGGGGCACGTGCGCGTGTTCTTCGAGTACTTCCGCGAGCTCCCGCCCGAGCTGCAGAAGTCGGCGAAGGTCAAGCGTGACCGCTACGAAGGGCTCGTGGAAGCCGCGATCCTGCAGGGCATGAAGGACGGGGTCATCGCCTGGCAGGATCCCCGTACCGCCTCGTTCGCGCTGTTCGGCATGTGCAACTGGGCCTACCAGTGGTACCGGCCCGGCGGCAAGCTCACGCACGAAGAGGTCTCCGACCAGCTCTTCGCCATCTTCCTGTCGGGGGTGGGCTCGCGCGCCCTGCTCGGCCGGGGTGCGGATGCGTGAGTTCACCCGGGCGGTGTCCGCCGCCCGGCACTACCGCTCGCTCGATACGTGGGACCGGCCGATCGGTGCGGTCGCGGCGGAGGCCGCCGCCGCCGACCCGCAGCGGATCGCCGTGATCGATGGCGAGGTGCGCCTGACCCGGCACGAGCTCGCGCGGGCCGCCGCAGCGGTGCAGCGCTCACTCGCCGCCGTCGGTGTGCGCCCCGGCGACGTCGTGAGCCTGCAGCTCGGCAACACCTGGGCGACCGTCGCCGCCTTGCACGGCGCATGGGCCCAGGGCGCCGTCGTCAACCCGATCACCACGATCTACCGCGGCCGGGAGCTCGAGACCATCTTCCGCAGCGCCGTCCCCGCGGCGGTCGTGGTCTCCTCGCTCGGCCGCGGTGCCGATTTCCCGGCGCAGGCCCGGCAGGCGCTCGCCGCCGCGGGACTCGGCGCCGCCGTGCTCGACATCGAGGAGGTGCTGGCGGATGCGCGGGGCGCCGGCCCGGCGGCCACGCCCGCCCCGGTGGCCGCCGAGCCGGCCGACCCGGACGACATCGCGCTGCTCATGTTCACCTCGGGCACCACCGGCACCCCGAAGGGAGTGCTGCACTCGCACCGCACGCTGCTCTACGAGGCGGCGTCGATCGCCGAGGTCTTCGGGCTCGACGGCGACGTGGTGTTCATGCCGTCGCCGCTGGCGCACGTGACCGGGCTGCTTTACGGGGTGCTGACGCCGGTCATCACGAACGGGGCCGTGTCGCTGCTGGACCGGTGGGAGCCGGAGCGGGCGGTCGAGCTGATCGAACGGGACGGCTGCGCCTTCACGGTTGCGGCGACCCCGTTCCTCCGCGGGCTGGCCGACCGATACGCCGAGCTGGGCATCCGGTCGTCGCTGCGTGGTTTCGTCTGTGGCGGGGCGGACATCCCGGCCGCGCTGGTGCGGGACGCCGAGCGCGCGATGGGGCTGCGCATCTCGCGCACCTACGGCTCGACCGAGATGCCGACGTTGTGCATCGTGCGGCCCGACGACCCCGAGGAGGGCCACCTCGACTCGGAGGGCCGGCCGATCGGCGAGGCCGAGGCGCGGCTGTCCGCCGACGGCGAGCTCGAAGTGCGAGGGCCGGAGCTGTTCCTCGGCTACCTCGACCCGCGCGACGACACGGCGGCCTTCACCGCCGACGGCTGGTTCCGCACCGGCGATCTGGCGGCGATCGCCGCATCCGGTGCCGTGACCATCACCGGCCGGCGCAAAGACCTGATCGTGCGCGGCGGCGAGAACATCAGCGCGAAGGAGGTGGAGGATCTCCTGATCACCCTCGACGCGATCGCCGAGGTCGCCGTGGTCGGCGTGCCCGATCCGCTCATGGGGGAGCGCGCCTGCGCCGTCGTCGTGGCCCGCCCCGGCGAGCGCGTTCGGCTGGCCGATCTCACGGCGCACCTCGACCGGCAGGCGATCGCGCGCCAGAAGTATCCCGAGTTCCTCTGGACCGTGTCGGACCTGCCGCGCACCGTGTCGGGCAAGGTGCAGAAGTACGTTCTCCGCCAACGCGCCGCCGAAGCGGCCGCCGCAGGCGCCCTCGAATCCCGGGGGCTCAGGGGATGATGCGGGCGGCTCGGTAGCGGGCGACCTTGTCGAAGAAGCTCTCGGGGGTGGAGCGGAAGGCGAGGAATCCGGCCTCGCGGCTCTTGTTCATGCTGGTGAAGCACTCGATGTTGCGCCCCAGGTCGCTGTCGGTGTGCCACCAGCTGGCGAGCCGGTTCACATCGCGCTCGACCAGTCCGTGCTCGTCGGCCAGAGCGGCCCAGTCGGCGGCCGCATTCCCCATCCGCTCGGCCAGCGGCGCGGGCGCGCCGTCGAAGCCCACCCAGTCGACGCCGAAGTGCTCCGCGATGCGCGGCCAGAGCGAGCGCCAGCGGAAGACGTCGCCGTTGGCGATGTTGAACGCCTGGTTGCGCCCCTCGGTGTGGGTCGCCGCCCAGAGCAACTGCTCGCCGAGGAGGTCGGCGTCGGTCGCGTCGGTGACGCCGTTCCACTGCGTCTCCGACCCCGGAAAGCGGAACGGCTCGCCCGAGCGCCGGCAGAGGGTGGCGTAGACCGAGAGCGTGAGCGCCATGTTCATCGCGTTCCCCACCGCGAAACCGAACACCGTGTGGGCGCGGTGCACACTCCAGGTGAAGCCGTACTCCTCGGCGGCCGAGAACAGTTCGTCCTCCTGCGCGTAGTAGAAGTTCGGGCTGTCCAGGCGCGCTTCGTCTTCGCGGAACGGTGTGTCGGCCATCACGCCCGTGGCGTAGTCGTCGAACGGGCCGAGGTAGTGCTTCAGCCCGGTGAGCAGCGCGACGTGCTGGAGTCGACCGCCCGCAGCGGCCGCCGCGATCGCGTTGCGCACGATGGCGCCGTTGACCTCGATGTTCTGCGCCTCGCTCGGCTGGCGCAGCCAAGCGGTGATGAACACCAGATGCGGCCGCACCTCCGCGAGCGCGGGCATCAGCCCGTCGGCGTCGAGCAGGTCGGCGGCGATCGCCTGCGCCCCGGAGACGGGTGTCGCGAGGGAGCGGGAGAGGCCGAAGGTCTCGAAGCCGGCGTCGAGGAGCTGCCGGCTGAGGGCTTGACCCGCGATCCCCGTGGATCCCACGACCAGGGCGCGCGTCGATGCTTCGTCCACAGACATCGTCGTCCTTTCTCTTCCTGTTCAGGATAACAAGTAGTTGTGAACAGCAGAGACCTGCTGTAAAGCTGTACTAAACGATCTGTTCGCTGACGAATCGATCGGCACCGACCAGAGAGACCTCGTATGAGCATGCGCGCAGCCGTCTACCACGCCGACCACGACATCCGGATCGACTCGGTTCCGGAACCGATCCGCGCCCCCGGCGACGTGCTGCTGAAGGTGGTGCGCTCGGGCCTGTGCGGTACCGACGCCACGGAATGGGCGGTGGGGCCGAAGATCTTTCCCGTCACCACCGCGCACCGGGTGACCGGGCACATCGGTCCCATGGTCCCCGGTCACGAGTTCGTGGGCGAGGTGGTGGAGGCGGATGCGTCGAGCGCGTTCCGGCCCGGCGATCGGGTCGCGAGCGGTGCGGGTGTGTGGTGCGGCGAATGCGCGCGCTGCCGGGAAGGCCGCACGAACATGTGCGACCGGTACTACACCTTCGGCCTCTCCACGGACGGCGGGATGGCCGGGTTCGTGTCGGTTCCGGAGCGCACGATCGCGCGCATCCCGGACGGGCTGTCGTACGACCACGCCGCCCTCGCCCAGCCGCTCGCCGTGGGCATCCATGCCGCCCGCCGCTCGGGCGCAGTGGACGGCGACCGGGTGGTGATCATCGGGGCCGGGGCGATCGCATCCTTCGTGCTGGCCGGACTGAAGCACCTCGTCGACGCGGAGATCGTGGTGGTGGAGTTCGCCGGCCCGAAGCAGGAGCGCGCGCTCCGGTTCGGAGCATCCGCGGTGCTGAGCCCTTCGCCCGAGCTCCTGGCCGAGGTGACGGAAGCCTTCGGCGGAGCGCGGCCCGACGTCGTGATCGAGGCCAGCGGTGCTCCCGGGCAACTCGCGACCGCGGTCTCCCTCGTGCGCGACGGCGGGCGGGTGCTCGCGGTCGGGTTGCCGAAGGCGAAGCCCGAGCTCGACGTGCACTCCGTGGTGTTCCGGGAGATCACCATCGACTCCAGCCTCGCGCATGTCTGCGACGCCGACCTCGGGCCCGCGCTCGAGATCCTCGCCGAAGGGGTCGTCGGTCCCGAGTTGCTGGAGAACGTCGTGCCGCTCGAGGAACTCGGCGCGCAGCTGGAGCGGCTGGCGCAGGGTCGCCTCGACGGGAAAGTGCTCATCGATCCGTGGCGGTGACCGGGCCCTCAGGCCGGTAGTTATTCCGAATAACGGAACTCAAGCACGTGGAGTGAAACATCACTAGCATGGCGCCATGAGCTTCTCCTGCGCCCATGCCGTCCCCGACTCGCCGCAGACACTGGTCGGTCCCCGATGAGGGCGCTCGTCATCACCGGCCCCGGCGCCGCCGAGGTGCAGGAGATCGCGCCGCCCGAGGCCGCCCCGGGTGAGGTCGTGGTCGACGAGCACCTGGTTGGTGAACGAATTGCTCATGACGAACGACGGATGCCCGGTGGCGTTGCCGAGGTTCATCAGCCGCCCTTCCGACAGCACCAGCACGCTGCGGCCGTTCGGCAGCCGCCACTCGTGCACCTGCGGCTTGATCTCGACCTTCACGGCTCCCTCGACGCGCGCGAGCCCGGCCATGTCGATCTCGTTGTCGAAGTGACCGACGTTGGCGATGATGGCGAGGTGCTTCATGGCCAGGATGTCCTCCACCCCGATCACGTTCACGTTGCCGGTGCCGGTGACGAAGATGTCGACCTCGCCCACGACCGACGACAGCCGAGCGACCTGGAACCCGTCCATCGCCGCCTGCAGCGCGCAGATCGGGTCGACCTCGGACACGATCACGCGCGCGCCCTGGCCGCGTAGCGCCTCGGCGGCGCCCTTGCCCACGTCGCCGTAGCCGACGACGAAGGCGACCTTGCCGCCCATCAGCACGTCGGTGGCGCGGTTCAGGCCGTCGGGCAGCGAGTGCCGGATGCCGTACTTGTTGTCGAACTTCGACTTCGTGACCGAGTCGTTCACGTTGATGGCGGGGAAGAGCAGCTGCCCGGCCGCGGCGAGCTCGTAGAGGCGGTGCACGCCTGTGGTCGTCTCCTCCGAGACACCGCGGATGTCGGCGGCGATGCGCGTCCACCGGCCCGGGTCGTTCGCGAGCGAGTCGCGCAGCACGCCCAGCACGATGCGGTACTCGTCGCTGTCGTCGGCCGTGGCATCCGGCACCCGGCCCGCTGCCTCGAACTCGACGCCCTTGTGCACCAGGAGGGTGGCGTCGCCACCGTCGTCGAGGATCATGTTCGGGCCGGTGAACGACGCACCGGCGGCCGCCGCCTCGGTCGACCAGTCGAAGGCGCGCTCGGTGCACCACCAGTACTCCTCGAGCGTCTCGCCCTTCCAGGCGAACACCGGCACACCGGCCGGCGACTCGACCGATCCGTGCGGGCCGACGACGACCGCGGCCGCCGCTTCGTCCTGCGTGGAGAAGATGTTGCAGCTCACCCAGCGCACCTGCGCGCCGAGAGCAACGAGCGTCTCGATCAGCACGGCGGTCTGCACCGTCATGTGCAGCGAACCCATGATGCGCGCCCCGGCCAGCGGCTGGGTGGGCCCGAACTCCTCGCGCAGGGCCATGAGGCCTGGCATCTCGTTCTCGGCGAGGCGGATCTGGTGCCGGCCGGCTTCGGCGAGCGCGAGATTCGCGACTCGGTAGGGCACGGACACGGCGGTGGGGGAAGCGATGCTCATGCCTCCATTGTCGCAGACCGCGCGGCGGGGCGGCCGGATGCTCGTGGAGTTGTCAGCCCTGCGCGCCGGCGCCTGGGCGCAGGCTCACTCGACGTAGACGTGCCGCATGACCTGCCAGCCCTGCGGGGCGGAGAGCCGGTCGGTGTGCCGTTCGCAGAGGTCGTAACTGTGCGGTTCGGGCAGCGGGCTCAGCGGGCCGACGACGATCAGCGAATCGGCGTAATCGTAGGTGAGGGTCGTCGTGGCCTCACCGCGGCAGGAGGGCCGCGAGCATTCCCTGGTCGTCATCGGTTCCACTCTAAGCGCGGCTCCCGTGCGCATCCGGTCACCCGCACCCCGTGTCGCCGCTCGGCCGTAGACTTGAGGCATGGCTCGTTCTCGCAGGGCGCCGCGGGCGGCGACGATCCGGGCCCGCACCCGCAACCGGCACGGGCGCGATCTGCGCTCCTCGGCCGCCGGCCCCCACCTGCCGTTCCTCCGGTCGCGCATCGACCTCTTCGATCAGACCGTCGCCTCCACGGCCGAGTACCTGCGGAGCATGTGGCCGAACGAGCTGGCGAACGTGAGCTTCGAGGTGGCCACGATGCCGTTCGGGCAGTTCGGCTCCCCCGACCATGTCGACCGCTGGTCGGTGACGAAGAACCGCGTGATCATGTTCCGTCTGCCGATCGAGCGGATGTCGCGGCTGCACCGCGACGACGAGGTGCACCGTCGGCTCGCGATCGAGTCGTGCGTGTTCCGGGCCGTCGCCGAGTTGCTCGGCAAGGACCCGTGGGATCTGGCGCCGGACCGGTTCCACCACTTCTGAGCGCACCGTGTTCTGAGCGCGTCGTGTTCTGAGCGCGCTGGGCGCGCTGCAGCCGCCTACGGGTAAACGACGATGGGCGCCGCTGCCGGGTTCGGCGGCACGATCGGGTACGACGACGAGAAGCCGGGACCGAACTCGGTCACGGCCGCCGACACCGGTGCCGAGCTCGTGACGGTGTAGGACTCCCCCGCGGTGAGCGGCACGTAGCGCGCACCGGGCACGATGGTGACGTCTTGCACTACGCCGCCGACGGTGGTGAGGGTGACCGCGACATCCGCCCCCGTGGTGTTCACGATGTGCAGGCGCGGGTTCGGGCCGTCGGCGGTGGCGACGAAGAAGGTCGGCCCGAGCGGCCGCACCGCCTGGTACCAGGCGAAGTCGAGGGCGTCGTTCGCGATGGTGGAGGTGCGGGCACCCGTGACGAGCGGCTGGTCGCTCTCGATCTCGACGGTGTAGATGCCGTCGGGGACGTCCTGCAGCGGGAACTCGGTGACGACCTGCGGGGTGAGCCCCACTTGGTACTCGGTCTGGAGGCCGCCCGTCTTCTCCTCGGAGATCCGCACGGTGACCGACGCGGGGTCGGTCCCGGGCACGAACAGGCGCAACACGCTCTGCAGGTCGGTCGCGTCCGGACTGCCGAGGCGCTCGGCGATGGTCGAGGTGCCGGCCACCTGCACGCCGGTGATCGTCTGCGAGGTGGCGGGTGGCGCGGCGGGGCCGGCCATCTCGACGCCACCGGCCTCGAGACCGCGCACGACGCTCTGCTGCACGGCTGCGTACACCGCACCGACGGAGCTCTCGACGTGGATGACGGGCGCCGCGAGATCGGGCGCGAGACCGGCGAGGGAGAGGATGCGCGTGGAGCGTGCGGGCACGTCGAGGTTCTTGGCTCCGGGCGACTCGACGGCGCCGGCATCGCCGAAGATCGAGAGGTTGACGACCGCGGGCACGTCGCCCGGGTTCGACAGCAGCACGAAGCTCGTACGCCCGACCGTGGTGGCGCCGGCGACGAGCCAGCTGTCGGAGTCGGCCTCGCCGCACGCGGTGGCGGCGTAGCCGACGAGATCGCCCGACGCGATGGTCTGCGATTGCACGGCACCGAACAGGGCGCCGTCCGCGGTCTCCGCGGCGGGCAGGGCGATGCGGGCGGGCGCGGTGCCGTCGGAGGAGATGACGTCGTCGGGTGAGGCGAGCGCGCTGCGCTCGAGCACCTCGGCTCCGCCCGTGGCTGACGCGACCACCGTCGCGGAGCCGACGCCCGAGATGGCGGTCGCATCCTGACCGGTGTCGTCGGAGAGGCGCACGAGCGGCCCGGTGCAGGCCCGCACCGAGTCGGCCGGCGCCGGATCGACGGTGAAGGAAGCGGGCGTGGCGGTCACGGTGGGCAACGGGAGGGCGAGCGCGGCACCCGCGGCCACGACCGCAGCGGCGGCCACGACGACTCCGGTGACGACGCGGGCTCCGGTGGCGAGCAGTCGGCGGTCAGCGGCCATCGGTGCGGCCCTCCTCGTCGCGCGCGATGGCGTCGCGCACACTGATCACGGTCTCGTCGTTCGGATCGTAGTCGTCGAGCTCCGGTCGCAGCCCGGTCGTCTCATCGGGCGCAGCAGATTGCTCGGGCACAGCCGTCTCATCGGGCACGGTCCCCTCGTCGGGCACGGCCGCCTCGTCGGGCACGGTGGCCTCGACGGGCACGCTCGTCTCGGTCAGCGGATCGACGCCGGGCGGTTCGAGCTCGTCGTCCGCTTCGGCCGTCGTCACGGTCTCCGCCACGATGGGCTCCGCCGTAGGGGCCGGCTCCTCTGCAGCAGCGCGCTCCTCCGCGGCAGCGGGCTCCTCCGCGGGAGCGGGCTCCTCCGCGGCCTCGGCATCGACGACGTCACGCTCCTCGACGACCTCGAGTGCCTCGGGTTCCTCCCCCACGGGCACGTCGTCGTCGAACTCGTCGAGCTTCTCCTCGGCCAGCTCTTCTTCGACCGAATCGGCGGGGGCGACGTGAGCGGTGGCGCTCACCGCTCGGTTGCCCTGCACCTGCAGTCGGCCGGCCGGGAGGGCGAGCAGCAGCGCCACGCCGAACACGAAGCCCTGGATCACGAGCACGAGCACTCCGAGCGGCGTTCCCGTGTTCGTGGGCACCGGCGCCGGCAGGCTCGCGGGCGTCTCCTGCCCGGCCACCTGCCAGAGCTCGCCCACAGAGGTCTTCCCGATGAAGGTCAGCTGGGCATTGCTGCCCAGCGCCTTCGACGCCCGCGCGGCGATGGTGTCGGCCGCGGCGCCCGCCTGAGCGGGTTCGGCCGGCTCGAGCAGCACGAAGGCGACGCCGAGGCCGGTCAGCGTCGTGGCGATGTCGGCGGTGCCGACGGATGCGGCGTTGCCGGTGAGCGAGGCCAGTGCGGTCCGGGCATCCGTCGTCACACCGGCGAACGCCGAGGTCGAGGCCAGGGTGGACTGCTGGTTGAGGGTGGCGCCCGCACCGTGCACGACGTTCGCCGCGAGGCCGCCATCGGCCTGCGGCTCGAGCACGAGCGTGCCCACCCGGGGCGTGCTGGACGCCTCGGCCGTCACGTACGCGGGCAACGAGCGGCCGCTGCCCGGCGCGACCTCTGCGGTGCCGAAGAGCACGCCGAGGCCCATCGGCAGCGCCACGATCCCGACCGCCACCGAGGCGATGACCGCCGGAAGCGCGGCGAGGCGCGGCAGCGCGGCGAGCCCGAGGACGGCAGCACCCGAGAGGCCCAGCCAGTACAGGCTGAGGCCCGAGCCCGGCCAGATCGACACCGCCTGCGATCCGCTGGTGGCGAGGGCGAGCTGCCCGGCGGCGACCGCGGTCGCGAAGCCGAGGATCGCCACGACGACCGCGAACACGGCGCGGTAGGAGCCGGGGAGGAAGAGCGAAGCGAGCGCCAGCAGCCCCAGTGGGACGGCGAGGAGGCCCAGCACGAGCAGCACCACGCCCGCGTCGATGCCGTAGGTGCCGGCGAGCGACTCCCAGCCCGCGAGACCGGTCTGCGGCAGCCCGATCAGCAGATCGACGACCGGCACCGGCGGCCGCCAGTTCGGCAGCCCGGGGTCGGCGAGCACCGCGAGCGGTGTGCCGCGCTGGAACTGGTTCCAGGCCAGCGGGCCGAACAGCACCAGGGCCGGCACGGGGATGCCGATGAGGCGCGCCACGTTGCGCCGGCTCGCCACGGTCGCGACCAGCCACAGCACGATCAGGGCCGGCCAGAGCGAGGGCGCGACGGCGAGGACGCCCGCGAACAAGATCGACGCGATGGCCGACGCCGACCACGACTTGGGGGCGGAGAGACCCGCCAGCACGAGCCAGGGCAGCAGCAGGTGCGGAGC
>BADC01000137.1 GCA_000333435.1 Corynebacterium-like bacterium B27
TCGGGAAGCTCCGACGCGGCGGTCGTGCTGCCTCCGCCTCCGCTCCCGCCCGACGAACACCCGGCGAGTCCGAGAAGACTGATGACGGCGAGGCCGGCGATCCCGGCGCTCCACACTCTGCGATTCATGTCACTCCTTCGTGAGACGTACAGGACACTCTGCTTGTCGAGACACACTTTACAGATTTAGCGCCGCTTCACAACCGTTCAACACCCAGAATGTGATAATTCCCTGGAATCCCGCGAATCTGGCCTAGGCGATGTCCAGCGGATATGGTAATTGTTGGCAGGGGCGTTAATTTGCAGTGAACGACCGATGGAGGTCGAAGCAACGCCCGCCGAGTCAACAAGGAGGCTGACGAATGGCGGATTTCGGACTGTCGGAGCGGACTGTGGTCGTGACCGGATCGGCGACCGGCATCGGTCGGGCGACCATCGACGCGTTCGCGGCCGAGGGCGCACGGGTGGTTGCCGTCGACATCGAGTTCGACGTGCTGAGCGAGCACATCGTCGAGGCGGGTCTGCAGCAGCTGATCACGCCCGTGCACGCCGACCTCTCGACGGCCGACGGAGTCGCCGGAGCTGCCGCCGAGGCGATCCGGCTGAGCGGCGGCGCCCCCGATGTGCTGGTGAACAACGTCGGCGCCGGTCGGCTCAAGACCTTCGAAGAGTTGACCGACGACGATTTCCATCGCACCTTCGAGCTCAACTTCTTCTCGATGGTGCGGATGTGCCGCGCGATCGTGCCCGAGATGTACGCGGCCGGCCGCGGCGCGGTGATCAACGTGACCTCCGACCTCTCCCGGCAGGCCGAGGACACCATCGTCGACTACGCCGCCTCCAAGGCGGCGGTGGCGAGCGTGGCGAAGTCGCTCGCCCGCGCCTACGCGCCCCGGGTGCGGGTGAACAACGTCGCCCCCGGGCCGATCTGGACGCCGTTCTGGACCGATGAGAGCACGGGCTGGCTGAAGAACCTCGAGGCGGCCTACGGCGCCAAGGGTGAGGCCGCCGTGCAGGCCTTCATCGAGGACCGCGGCATCCCGGCCGGCCGGATGGGTGAGCCGGAGGAGGTCGCCAACGCGATCCTGTTCCTGGCCTCCGACCTGGCGGGCTTCACCACCGGCAGCACGCTCGGCGTCGACGGCGGAACCGTCCGCGCGACGTTCTGACCGGCAGCCGTCTCCTCTCCCGCATCCACTCGCCCGGCATCGAAAGGCTGATCATGATCGTCAAAGACACCAACGTCCCCACCATGCTCGAACACGGCGGCACCTGCCGCTCCTGGTTCTTCTTCCACAAAGAGGAGCTGCGCGACGAGACCGAGGGCGGGTACCTCGAGTTCATCGACGAGTTCGAGCTCGCGGCGGGCGCCGCGCTCGAGCCGCACTCGCACGACACCGACGAGTTCTACTACCTCCTGTCGGGCAACGCCGTCATGCGCGTCGGCGACGAGGAGCAGGAGGTGGTGCCGGGCAACCTCATCCGCATCCCGCGCAACGAGATCCACAGCATCCGGGCGCAGGAGGGTGAGGGATTCCGCGCACTCGCCTTCGCCATCAGCTACATGCCGAAGGACAAGACCGGGTACACCGCCTACCCGCCCGGCGGAGAGCCGCACTTCGTGCCGAACGGCACCGACAAGCTCGAGTCCGAGAGCTGATCGCGGTGCCGAGACTGGAGGGCAAGGTCGCGCTCGTCACCGGCGCTGCGGGTGGCATCGGGCGGGCTGCGGCGGAGCTGTTCGCCGAGGAGGGCGCGCGCGTCTACGCGGCCGACGTGGCGGAGGGTGCGCCGTTCGAGAGCGCCGGGATCACCGCCGTTCGCCTGGACGTCACCGACGAGGCGGACTGGCGGGAGACGGTCGATCGCATCGTGGCGGCGGAGGGGCGCATCGACGTGCTGTTCAACAACGCCGGCCTGGTGGGATCGTACGAACCGGTCGACACCATCCCGCTCGCGGACTGGCACCGGGTCATCGACGTCAACCTCAACGGGGTGTTCTACGGGGCGCGCACGGTCGTGCCGGTGATGAAAGCCGCCGGCCGCGGATCGATCATCAACACATCGTCGATCTGGGGCATCGCCGGGGCAGCCGGAGTGGCCGCCTACACCGCGTCGAAGGGCGCCGTGCGGCTGCTCACAAAGAACCTCGCGCTCTCCTACGTCGGCGACGGCATCCGGGCGAACTCGTTGCATCCTGGCATCATCGACACCCCGCTGATCGCGGCCCAGGATGCCGGGGTCACCGCGGGCGTGGTGGCCCAGACGCCGATGGGCCGGCTGGGCACCGCGCGCGAGATCGCCTACGGGGCCCTCTTCCTGGCCTCCGACGAGTCGAGCTACATGACCGGAGGCGAACTGGTCATCGACGGCGGCTACACGACACCATGAACACCGGGTCGTGAACACCGTGCAGCCGACCTTCGACGACGACATCGGCACGCGCATCCGCACGGCCCGGGTCGCCCAAGGGCTGAGCCTCCGGGGTGCGGCGTCGGCGATCGGGGTGTCGGCGAGTCTGCTCTCGCTGGTCGAGAACGGGCGCACGACGCCGTCGATGGGCACGCTCACCGCCCTGGTGAACCTGTTCGGCATCTCCTTCGACGACGTCTTGGGCGAGCCCGTCGGCCCCGTGCGGCCGGCCCCGCGCACACCGGCGGTGCAGCATCGGGGGCACAATCCTGTTCTCAGCAGCCGGAACGGTGTGCGGGTGGAGCGGTTGTCGAGCATCCGTGGTGCCGCGGCCACTCCGCTGCTCGTCACCTACCAGCCGGGCGCGCTCAGCACCGCTCAGGACGGACTGCTCGCCCAGGGCGGGGCGGAATACGGCTACCTCGTCTCGGGGGAGCTCACCGTACGGGTCGACGGTGCGTCGCATCGTCTGCGGGCGGGCGACTCGCTCATCGTGGACGGTTCGCGACCGCATG
>BADC01000136.1 GCA_000333435.1 Corynebacterium-like bacterium B27
TTCGGCGTGCTGCGGGCGGTCGACGCCAACGGGCGAACGGACAGCACGATGGTCTCGGGCTACGGCGGATACGCCGACGGGCTCAACCAGATCCGCGAGGGCGGCCCGTGGGTGACCGACCAGATCGGCTTCTTCGGCTGGTGGGGCGAGTTCGTGCTGGCGATGGCCGTCGCGATCAACCAGGGTGCGACACCGCCGGAGCTCACCGCGCCGCCCCAGGTGGTCGTGACCAAGGAGAACGTCGACGACTATTTCGATCCCGACACGAACGACCTCATCATGATGCCGGCGCTGCCCGCCGAGTCGGAGTACCTCATCGACACCGGCATCCTGCAGAAGTTCGGCAACGTCGACGGTCTCGACAAATGAGATCGGCGGTGGCGCCCGGAAGGCCTGGACGCTGAACGGGCACCACCGCTTGTCTCCACTCTTCCATCTGCCCGCACGAAAGGACATCGCGTGACTGAGCTGAGCGGCCGCGTCGCCGTCGTGACCGGTGCTGCCCGCGGCCTCGGCCGCACGATCGCGCACACCCTGCACCAGCGGGGGGCGTCCGTCGCCGTGGTCGACATCGACCTGCACTCCTACCGGGCGTTCGCCGGCGAAGCGGATGCGATGCGAGGCGACAGCACCGACGCCGAGATCCGCGCGGCTGGTGGCGCAGCTCGCGGCTACGAGGTCGATCTCACCGAGCGTGTCGCCGTCGAGCAGCTGATGCGGTCGGTTGCCGAGGATTTCGGGGGCATCGACATCCTCGTCTGCAACGCCGGCGGCGGCAGCGGCGGGGTGCACGAGAACCTCGCGGGTTCGCTCGACGGTGCTGCCCTGCAGCTCATGATCGACCGCAACCTGCACACCACCGTGAACTGCTGCGTCGCAGCCGCGCCCTACCTGCGCGAGAAAGGCGGCGGGTCGATCGTGACGATGTCCTCGATCAACGGAACCGGGCCGACCGACGACGGAGCGTACGCACACTACGGCGTCGCGAAGGCGGCCGTCGCGATGTACACGCGCTATCTCGCCCGCGATCTCGGGCCGCTCGGTGTCCGGGCGAACGCCATCGCGCCCGGCACCGTGCCGACAGGGCGCCTCGCAGATGTCTGGCGCGAGTCGGGCAGTGCGCCGGACACCGCCGCGATCGCGCTGCGCCGCCTGCCCACCCCTGATGAGATCGCCGGCACCGTCGCCTACCTCGTCGGTCCCGACTCCTCCTACCTCACGGGCCAGATCATCACCCTCGACGGCGGCCGGGTCTGACCCGTTCGGCCCGGCCGCATCCGTCACCCGGCACACGGAAAGAGAAACTGCCATGACACCAACCCGCCCAAGGGGCAAGCCCGGCGACGCGCTCTGGAGCCCGCTGGCGCACATGCCGTCGGTGCTCGGCCATCGCACGGTGATCGTCGGGGGTTCCGGCGCATACGTCACCACCGACGACGGCCGCGAACTGCTCGACGCCACCTCCGGCCTCTGGCACGCCAACGTCGGCCACGGCCGCGCCGAGATCGCCGACGCCGCCAGGCGGCAACTCGCCACCCTCGAGACCTATCAATCCTTCGGGTCGTTCACCAACGACGCGGCCGTGCGACTGAGCGATCGACTCGCCGAGCTGAGCGTGATCCACGACCCGAAGGTCATCCTCACCAGTGGTGGCTCGGATTCGGTGGAGGCGGCCGTGAAGCTGGCGCGCCGGCACTGGCAGCTGGAGGGCCGACCCGAGAAGCGCTTCGTGCTCAGCCGCGCCGACTCCTACCACGGCCTGCACGCCTTCGGCTCGAGCCTCTCGGGCCCCGACTTCTACCGCGAGGGCTACGGCCCGACCACGCTCGTGCCCGAGACCGCACGGTTCTCCTCCACCGACCCCGACGACTTCCGCCGGGTGGTCGAGCGCATCGGCCCGGAGCGCATCGCCGCGGTCATCACCGAACCGGTCATCGGCTCGGGTGGCATCATCGCGCCACCGCCCGGCTATTTCGAGCAGCTCCAGGCCGTCGCACGCGAGAACGACATCCTGCTCGTGGTCGACGAGGTCATCACCGGGTTCGGGCGCACCGGCCGGCTGTTCGCGAGCGAGCGCTTCGGCCTCGACCCCGATCTGCTCGTGGTGGCCAAGGGCATCACCTCCGGGTATGCGCCGCTCGGCGGTGTCTTCGTGGCGCCCCGCATCTGGGAGCGCTTCTTCAGCGGCGACGAGGCCCCGGTGTACCGGCACGGGGTGACCTACTCCGGACACGCCACGTCGTGCGTCATCGCAGAGGCCAACCTGGACATCCTCGAGCGCGAGGGGCTGGTCGGCGAAGCCGCACGGCTCGAGACGGTGCTGGACGCCCAACTCGATCGGCTCCGCGACCGTGACGACGTGCGGGAGATCCGGTCGGGCGGAGGGTTCCTTGCCGGAGTCGCGCCCGTCGACGAGGTGCCGGCCGAGGCCGTCGCCCGCTATGCACTCGGGGAGGGGGTCATCCTGCGGGTGCTGCGGGAGAACCTCATCCAGATCAGTCCGCCGTTCATCACCGACGATGCGGAGATCGCCCGCATCGTCGACGTCATCGAGGGAGGGCTCGACCATGTCCGCTGAGCCGGGAGCCGCCATGCAGATCGATCTCGGCCGGCCGATCGAGGTCGTCGATCTCAGCCATCCGATGACGACCGGCATGCCCAACTTCGCCAGTGCGCCGGAGTTCCGGCTGCTGCCGTACTACCGTCTGGGCGATTTCCAGCTCGACGGCGGGTACTGGTGCTGCAACGAGGCTCTGAACATGTCGGGTCACTCGGGCACGCATCTCGACGCTCTCGGCCATGTTCGCGCAAGACAGTGGGCTCTACGACGGCATGCCCGCCGCGGATGCGCAGAGCGGCATCGACGGGCTCGTCACGCACTCGATCAGCGACGTCGATCCCATCGTGGCGCGGGGCGTGCTGCTCGACGCGGCCGCGGGGCGCGGGGTCGACGTGCTCGACGGCGCGACGGGCATCGACGCCGGGGAACTCGCCGCGCTCGCGGAGGCGGCCGACGTGACGATCGCGCCCGGCGACTGCATCCTCATCCGCACCGGCTGGCAGCGCCACTGGGCAGAACCCGAGCGCTATCTCGGTGAGGCGACGGGCCTCCCCGGCATCACCGTCGACGGCCTCGACTGGCTCGCCGACCGTGGCGTCCGGCTGGTCGGCAGCGACACCGGCGTGGTGGAGGTCACGAACCCCGGTTCGCTGTACCTGCCGGTGCACATGCAGGCTCTCGCCCGTCGGGGTGTGCATCTGCTGGAGAACCTGGCGCTCGACGGGCTGAGCGGGCATCCGGCGCAGTTCGCATTCTTCTGCTCGCCGCTCAAGATCGCCGGGTCGAGCGGCTCGCCGGTGCGCCCGATCGCCCTGTTCCAGGGGTGAGTCCTCATCGGCGACGACGGCACCCCGATCATCCACACCACATTGCTAGGAGCACCACATGACCCGGCTCGGATCGACCGATCTCGATGTCTTCCCCCTCGCCCTCGGTGGCAACACCTTCGGCTGGACCTCGGACGAGGACACCTCCTTGGCGGTGCTCGACGCCTTCGTCGCGGGTGGCGGCAACTTCGTCGACACGGCCGACAACTACTCCATCTGGGCGGACGGGAACACGGGCGGTGAGTCCGAGCTCATCATCGGACGCTGGCTCGCTGCGCGCGGCAATCGCGACTCCGTGGTCGTGGCCACCAAGGTGAGCCGTCATCCCGACTTCCGGGGCCTCGGCCGGCGCGCCATCCTCGGCGGAGTCGACGCGTCGCTCGCGCGGCTGCAGACGGACTACATCGACCTCTATTACGCGCACTACGACGACCCGGGCACGCCAGTCGAAGAAAGCGCCGGAGCGTTCCACGAGCTGCAGGTGGCGGGGAAGATCCGGCACGTCGCGCTGTCGAACTACAGCGGCGAACGCCTGCAGGAGTGGGTGACGGTCGTGCGGGACAACGGATGGCCGCTCCCGGCGGTGTACCAGCCGCACTACAACCTCGTGCACCGCGAACCGTTCGAGAGCGACCAGGCGCCGGTGGCGGCCGCGGCCGGCATGAGCATCGTTCCTTACTTCGCACTGGCGAGCGGGTTCCTGTCGGGCAAGTACCGCACCGCCGACGACTTGCAGCGCACCGACCGGAGCCGGCGTTTCGTGGCGCAGTACGGTTCGGAGCAGGCGCTTGCCGTGGTTCAGACGCTGGAAGCCGTGGCCGCCGAGGCCGGAGTGGCTCCGGCTACGGTGGCCATCTCCTGGCTCCGCGGGCGATCGGGGGTCGCCGCCCCGATCGCGAGTGCGCGAACGCTCGAGCAGTTGCCCGCCCTGCTCGCGTCGGCCACGTTCGAGCTCTCAGCCGAGGCGCGCGCCGCCCTCGACGCGGTCTCGGCCACCGTCGCCGTCGGCTGAGTCCTCCCGGCGGCGCGGGCGCCAGGCGACCGTCGCCACGAGCACGCCGCCCACCACGACCGCGCCGCCGACGAGGTCGCCCACCGTCGGCACGTCGCCGAGGATGAGCCAGGCGCTCAAGAACCCCGCCACCGGCACGAGCATCGAGAACGGGGCGACCCGGCTCGACGGGTTGCGCTTCATCAGCGTCACCCAGATGCCGCTGCCCACGATGGTGCCGAGCACTACCGTGTAGGCGAGCCCGAGCACGGCGGGCAGGGCCTCGAGCGTGAACGTGGTGGCGAGCGACTCGCCGACCCGGGCCGGGCCCTCGACAAGGAGCGACAGCGCGATCATCGGCACCGGCGGCACCACCGACATCCACATCGTCAACCGGAGCGGACTCGCCGGCTGCGCCTGCCGGCTGCAGATGTTGCCGAACGCCCAGCCGAGCGCGCCACAGAGGGTGAGGATGACCGGCAGCAGCGCCGAGACCCCTGCCCGCTCGGCCGCGATGATGCCGAGCCCCGCGATGGCCACGAGGATGCCCACGCCCTGCACAAGCGTGATGCGCTCCCGCAGCCACACCGCTGCGAGCACCACGGTGAACGGGGCGGATGCCTGCAGCACGAGCGAGGCGAGCCCCGCGGGCATGCCGGTCGCCATGCCCGCGTAGAGAAACGCGAACTGCAGGATGCCGAAACCGAGCCCGTACCCGAGGAGCCACCGCACCTTCACTCCGGGCCACTTCACGAACAGCACCGTGGGGATGGCCAGCACGAGAAATCTCAGTCCCACCAGGAAGAACGGCGGGTAGTGCTCGAGCGAGAAGTGGATGGCCACGAAGTTCAGCCCCCACAGCGCGGCGACCACTCCCGCCAGAACCCGATCCCGCCCGCTCATGCTCTCAGCCTCGCGGCCCGCCCCCGCGCGCACAAGCAAGCATCCCTACACCCACCCTGTGCTCCCGCTACACCCCGGCCGCGACTCGGTGACAGGTGTAGCGTGCGTCTCATGGGAGAAGCGCGCCGATGACGCCCCGGCTGCGGCTCAGCCTCATCCTCCAGCCGCTGATCGCGCTGTGCGGGCTCGGGATGTTCATCAGTGGCCTCGTGCAGGTTCAGGAAACCGACGCGGATCGCGGTGCCTGGGTGCTGTTGGTGTGCGGCGGGGTATTGACGCTGAGCGGGCTCGTCGTGTTCGGAACCCTGCTCTGGACCGTCTCACGAACACGCAAGACTCGATCGACCGACGACAGTCATCCACCGGGCTAGCCCGTCAGGAGACGTCCGCGCTCAGCGGCCGTGCTTGGCGAGAATGGTGTCGAGGTCGATGCGCTTCAGCGTTCCCGCCCAGTCGAAGGAGCGGGCGGTGGCGATGGCGGAGTCCTCGGCGAGCACCTTGCCGTTGCGCTGGATGGTGACGCCGGCCGGCGCCGCCTCGTTCAGGATGCGCAGGATCTCGTCGTCACCGCTCC
>BADC01000135.1 GCA_000333435.1 Corynebacterium-like bacterium B27
CTTCGGGTTCCTGGTGGGCTGGGGCACCCGCGAGGCGCTCGTCATCGCGGGCATCACCGCGACCTCGTCGAGCGCCATCGTCACGAAGCTGCTGATCGAGCTGAACCGGCTGGCGAACCGTGAGACGCCGATGATCCTCGGTGTCACCGTCGTCGAAGACGTGTTCATCGCCATCTACCTGGCGATCGTCTCGGTCGTGCTCTCGGGCGAGACCGAGATCTGGCCCGTGGTGGGCAAGCTGCGGTATCCAGATCATTCCGCAGGAGCTCGCTTACGTTCCCGACCTGTCGGTCGCCGAGAACCTGATGTTGGCCAACTGGCCGAAGGGGCGCTGGACGGCATCGGCGCGGTGGATGCGGGCGGCCGCCCGGACGGCCCTCGACGGTCTCGAGCTGCCGATGGACGTCACCCGGCCGATGACGCAACTCTCGCTCGCCGAACGCCAGCTGGTCGAGATCGCCAAGGCGCTCATTGGCAACGCCCGGCTCCTCATCCTCGACGAACCCACGGCGTCGCTCCACGCCCGTGAAACCCGCTTCCTGATGGAACGACTGTTCGCCCTCAAGCAGCGTGGCGTCGCCCTGGTCTACGTGAGTCACCACCTCGACGAGACCTTCGAGATCAGCGACCGCATCGCGGTGCTGCGCAACGGCCGGCTGGTCGACGACTCGCCCACCCACGAGACGTCCCTGGACCGGACGGTTTCGTCGATGCTCGGCAGCGACACCCCGTTCGAACTGGTCGACCGGGCCCCGGCCCCGGAGAGCTCGGGCGGAGTCATCGAGCTGCGGGGCTGGACCTCGACGCGATCGCCCATGCTCACCGACTGCGACGTCACGGTTCGACCCGGCGAGGTGCTCGGCATCTTCGGTCTCGTGGGTTCGGGAGCGGAGTCGATCGCTCAAGGGCTCGGCGGTCATCGCAAGCTCGACGCCGGCACCTTGGCGTTCGAGGACGGTGCCCGGGTGGCCGCCCCGAAGACGCCTCGCAGTGCCCGGCGGCTGGGCATCGCCTACGTTCCCGCCGAGCGCAAGACCGAGGGGCTCGCGCTCAACCAGAGCATCGTCGAGAACCTGACCGTGATGGTGCTCGACCGATTCGGTGTCGCCGGCGTGCTGAAGAGCACTGCCCGCAATCGCTTCGCCGGGGACGCCGCCGCGCGCGCCGACGTGCGTTCGTCGGGGCTCCGGCAGGAGGTCGGGGAGTTGAGCGGCGGCAACCAGCAGAAGGTGCTGCTCGCCAGTCGCTTGCTCGCACAGCCGAAGCTGCTGGTGCTGCACGAACCCACGCGCGGCGTCGACATCGGCTCCCGTACCCAGATCCACCGCCAGCTGGCGGACTTCGCCCGGTCCGGCGCCGCGGTCGTCCTGGTCACGAGCGATGTGCAGGAGGCCATCGACGCCACCGACCGCCTCCTCGTCATGCGCGACGGCCGAGTGGTCGACGAACTCACCAATTCCCGCAAGACCAAGAACAACGCGCTCTCGATCGCGGCTGGAGGCTCCCGATGACCAACGACACCGTTACCGACGACCGACCCACGCGTCGCTTCTCCCTCGCCCGGATCCCCGCCGTCGCCATGGTCGGCTTCTTCCTGGTCGTGGTGGTCGTGTTCTTCTCGCTCGCCAGCGGTCGATTCCTCACCCCGAACAATGCCACCACCATCATCTCCACCGCCAGTGTGATCATGCTGGTGTCGCTCGGCCAGCTGCTCGTCGTCATCTCCGGCGGCTTCGACCTCTCAATCGGCGGCGTGGTGCCGCTCGCGTCCGTCGTGTTCGCAGTGCTCACCACGGCGGGCTGGAGCATGCCGGCCGCGCTGGCGCTGACTCTCGCCGTGGGCCTGGCCGTCGGCCTCGCGAACACCCTCTTCATCGTGTGGCTGAAGATCAACCCGCTCATCACCACGCTGGCGACGACCTCGGTCACCGCAGGTATCGCCTTCACCATCGCGGGTGGTCAGACGCTCTCGGTGCCCGCAGAAGCCGGCATCTTGGGAGACAAGGCCATCGGCACGCTGCCCTGGCACGTGCTGCTGATGATCGCGCTGGTCGTGCTGCTGCATCTCGTGCTGCAGCACACCGTCTTCGGCCGGCGTATCTACATGACCGGTGGGAATCCCGAGGCGGCACGGCTGGCCGGCGTTCGCACCCTCCTCATCGGCGGTTCGGTCTACTCCATCTCGGCGGTTCTCGCGGCGCTCGCCGGCGTGGTGCTGGCCAGTCAGCTGCTCGCCGCATCCGGTGGCATCGGCGCGAACATCACCATGCAGTCGCTCGCCGCCGTCGTGCTCGGCGGGGCGGCGCTCACCGGTGGCCGGGGCACGGTGATCGGGGCGGTGATCGGTGTGCTGCTGCTCGGCGTCATGTTTCAGGCGCCGGTGGGCATCGTGACCGGCATCATCGGTGCGCCCGTGCTGCTCGTGCTGCTGGCGCGCGGCAACCGGGGGAAGGGGGTGGCGTGGTGGGCTCGAACGGCGCGGTCGCAGGACGCCGGCCACGCGCATTCCGAGCGCGGGCGGCGGCGCGGATGGCGGTGAGCCGGAGGCGCGCATTCGGGCCGGTGATCGCTGCGAGCCGGCCCAGCGCATCCGGAGCACTTGGACCGACGACGAGAGGAGGCGGCGCATGAGCGCGCACGAACTGCGGGCCGCGGGGCTCGCGCTGGGGTACGAGGGGCGGCGCGTCGTCGACGGGCTCGACCTCGTGGTGCCCGATGGGCGGGTGACCGTGATCGTCGGGCCGAACGCGTGCGGCAAGTCGACACTGCTGCGGGCGCTCGCACGACTGCTGCGACCCGAAGCCGGCGTCGCCAGCCTCGACGGCACGGATGTGCACAAGTACCCGAGCAAGCAGCTCGCGACCGTGCTCGGGCTGCTTCCACAGCAGCCGATCGCGCCCGAAGGCATCACCGTCGCCGACCTCGTGGGGCGGGGGCGGTTTCCGCGGCAGGGGCTTTTCCGGCAATGGACGGCCGCAGACGACGAAGCCGTCGCCCACGCCCTGCGCTCGACCGGCACCGAAGACCTGGCGGCACGACCCGTCGACGAGCTCTCCGGC
>BADC01000134.1 GCA_000333435.1 Corynebacterium-like bacterium B27
CTGTGCGACTGACATCCTCTCCCAGATTCTGCTGTGACCCCCTGCCCGGTGGCGGCTCGGGGGAGCATCGCTGCATGCAGAAACTCTCGTCGGTCTCCGATCCTCCTCACCGTTCCGCCCTCGGCGACTGGCTCGCCGATGCGGCGACCCTGCTCCTGCCCGTCTGTTGCGCGGGCTGCGGGATCGCCGACCGGGCGGTGTGCCCCGCGTGCCGTGCCGCCCTGGCTCCCGACCTGGCGGTGGTGCGTGCGGGTCCCGTGCCGGTGCCCGTGACGACCGCACTCGACTACGGCGGGGTGGTCGCGCGCGTGCTCTCGGCGGTGAAGGAGCACGGGCGAACCGACGCGGTCGCTGCGCTCGCCCCGGCCATGTCCGCCGCGCTCGCCGCGGCAGTTCGGCCGGAGGTGATCGATCCCGGGTCCCAGCCGATGCGGGTGGTCACGATGCCCTCGGCACGGGCGGCCGTGCGGCGGCGGGGCTACCGGCCGGTCGATCTGCTGGTGCGGCGCGCCGGTCTCCGCACGGCGCGGGCGCCCGCACTCGTGCTGGGGCGCGCGATCGCCGACCAGGCGGGCCTGGGAGCCGACGAGCGCCGGGCGAATCTGCTCGGGTCGATGCGGGCATCCGGGAGCCTGCGCGGGCAGCGCGTGCTGCTCGTCGACGACGTGCTCACCACCGGGTCGACGCTCGCCGAGGCATATCGTGCCGTGACCGCGGCCGGCGGTGTCGTCGTCGCCGCGGCGTGTCTGGCGTACACAGCCAAACGGAAGGTGACCGGCAGGGAATTAATCGGTGACAGTCGAGGGTTCGCCCCGTAGGGTGATCTGCACAAGGCGCGAACGATCCCGACCTTGAGCCGGGGGTTTCGCCATTCATATCTGGCTAGGAGGTCTCCATGGAAATCAACATCACTGGACGAAACCTAGGGATCACCGATCGATTTCGGGATTACGCGACCGAGAAGGCCGAGAAAGTCGGTCACCTCGCCGACAAGGCACTGGCGCTCGAGATCAAGGTGCTCCGCCACAACTCCGCGAACGGCACGCAGAGCGGAGACGACCGGGTCGAACTGACCCTCATCGGCCCAGGGCCGCTGGTGCGGGCCGAGAGCTCGGCCTCCGACAAGTACGCCGCGTTCGACCTCGCGCTGGCGAAACTGATGCAGCGGGTGCGCCGCGCCAAAGACCGCAAGAAGGTGCACCGCGGCCAGCACCGCCCGGTGTCCCTGCACGAGGCCACCACGGGCGGGTTCAGCGTCATCGACCTGCAGCCGGCCGACGCCGAGGTGATCGCGGGGCGTGAGCCGCTGTCGGCGCCTGAGCCGGTTCCTGGGGCGGCGGCCGAGGTGTCGCCCAGTGACGACGACGAGGTGTACTGCCCCGTCGTCATCCGCAAGAAGGTCTTCGGGGCGACCCCGATGACCGTCGACGACGCGCTGTACCACATGGAGCTCGTCGGCCATGACTTCTACCTGTTCATCGACTCCGAGTCGGGGCGCCCGAGCGTGGTCTACCGTCGGAAGGGCTGGGACTACGGGGTGATCGGCCTCGACCCGGACGCCGATGCGGTCGCAGAGCAGGAACCGGCCGTCGCGGGGGCCGCCGCGCGCTGACCGCCGCTCCTCGAGCACTCCCACTGCAGCCGCAGCGGATGCGCCGCCGACGCTCAGGCACGAACAACTAGTATGGCTTGTGCTTGCGCGAACAGCGCAGCAACGACTGCAGTGGGAGAAGCTCCGTGGCCTCAGTTCTTGAAAAGGTCCTTCGCGTCGGCGAGGGCCGCACCCTTCACAAGCTCCAGAACTACGCGAAGGCGATCAACGCCCTCGAAGAAGACTTCCAAGCGCTGTCGGACGAGGAGCTCAGGGACGAGACGCCGCGTCTGCGGGAGCGGTTCGAGGCCGGAGAGAGCCTCGACCACCTGCTGCCCGAGGCCTTCGCTGCGGTGCGCGAGGCCTCCACTCGCACCCTGGGGCTCCGGCACTTCGATGTGCAGTTGATGGGTGGAGCGGCCCTGCACCTCGGCAACATCGCCGAGATGAAGACCGGTGAGGGCAAGACGTTGGTGGCCACCACCGCCGCCTACCTCAATGCCATCGCGGGCAAAGGCGTGCACGTCATCACGGTGAACGACTACCTCGCCGGCTACCAGAGCGAGCTGATGGGGCGTGTGTTCCGCGCACTCGGCATGACGACAGGCGTCATCCTCGCGGGCCAGACCCCCGCCGAGCGCCGGGTGCAGTACGCGGCCGACATCACGTACGGCACCAACAACGAGTTCGGCTTCGACTACCTGCGCGACAACATGGCGTGGCAGGCGTCCGACATGGTGCAGCGCGGACACTACTTCGCCATCGTCGACGAGGTCGACTCCATCCTCATCGACGAGGCGCGCACACCGCTCATCATCTCCGGGCCCGCCTCCGGCGAGGCGAACCGCTGGTTCAACGAGTTCGCCCAGCTGGCCACCAAGCTGGTGCCCGAGGTCGACTACGAGGTCGACGAGAAGAAGCGCACCGTGGGCGTGCTGGAGCCCGGCATCGAGAAGGTCGAGGACTACCTCGGCATCGACAACCTGTACGAGTCGGCGAACACCCCGCTCATCTCCTTCCTCAACAACGCCATCAAGGCGAAGGCCCTGTTCAAGAAGGACAAGGACTACGTCGTGCTGAACGGCGAGGTGCTCATCGTCGACGAGCACACGGGCCGCATCCTGGCGGGCCGCCGCTACAACGAGGGCATCCATCAGGCGATCGAGGCCAAGGAAGGTGTGGCGGTCAAGGCCGAGAACCAGACCCTGGCCACCGTGACGCTGCAGAACTACTTCCGGCTCTACGAGAAGCTCTCCGGCATGACCGGTACGGCCGAGACCGAGGCCGCCGAGTTCATGTCGACCTACAAGCTCGGAGTGGTGGCCATCCCTACCAACCGCCCGATGCAGCGCATCGACCAGCCCGATCTGGTCTATAAGAACGAGCAGTCGAAGTTCGACCAGGTGGTCGAGGACATCGTCGAGCGGCATGAGAAGGGCCAGCCGGTGCTGGTCGGCACGACGAGCGTGGAGAAGAGCGAATACCTCTCGCGCCTCCTCGCCAAGCGCGGGGTGCGGCACGAGGTGTTGAACGCCAAGAACCACGCTCGTGAGGCGGCGATCGTCGCCCAGGCCGGACGCCTCGGCTCCGTCACCGTGGCGACGAACATGGCCGGCCGTGGAACCGACATCATGCTCGGTGGCAACGCGGAGTTCCTGGCCGTGGCCGAGATGAACGCGCGTGGCCTCAGCCCCGCCGAGACCCCGGATGAGTACGAGGCCGAGTGGGACGACGTGTTCTCGAAGGTCAAGGCGGAGGTGCAGGCCGAGGCCGACAAGGTCGTCGAAGCCGGCGGCCTCTACGTGCTGGGTACCGAACGGCACGAGTCGCGCCGTATCGACAACCAGCTCCGCGGCCGTAGCGGTCGCCAGGGCGACCCGGGCGAGAGCCGCTTCTACCTCTCCCTCACCGACGACCTGATGCGACTGTTCAACGCCGGCGCCGCCGAGAGCCTGATGGGCCGGTCGAGCGTGCCCGACGACCTCGCGATCGAGTCGAAGGTAGTCTCCCGAGCCATCCGCAGCGCCCAGTCGCAGGTGGAAGGGCGTAACGCCGAGATCCGCAAGAACGTGCTGAAGTACGACGATGTGCTGAACCGGCAGCGCGAGGCGATCTACTCCGACCGCCGGCACATCCTCGAGGGCGACAACCTGCAGGATCGCTCGCAGAAGTTCCTCGAAGAGGTGATCGAGGAGATCATCGCCGATCACGCGGCGACGGGCAGTGGCGACGACTGGGACTTCGACGCCTTGTGGGCCGAGTTGAAGACGCTCTACCCGATCTCGATCACGATCGACGAGGTCATCGCCGAGGCCGGCAGCAAGGGGCGCATCAACCGCGAGTTCGTGACGCGGGAGATCCTCTCCGATGCGAAGCTCGCCTACAAGCGCCGTGAGGAGACCCTCGGCGAGGCCGCTATGCGCGAGCTCGAGCGGCGCGTGGTGCTCTCGGTCATCGACCGCCGGTGGCGCGACCACCTCTACGAGATGGATTACCTGAAGGACGGCATCGGGCTGCGCGCCATGGCGCAGCGCGACCCCCTGGTGGAGTACCAGCGTGAAGGATTTGCGCTGTTCCAGTCGATGATGGGCCAGATCCGCGAGGAGACCGTCGGCTTCCTGTTCAACCTCGAGGTCGAGGTGAATGCGTCGCCGACCGCGGTCGGCGCCCCCACCGTCGAGGCCAAGGGTCTGGCGCAGCCCACCGCGCCGGCGGAGAAGCTGAGCTTCTCGGCGCCGAGCGACTCGGGCGGCGTCGAGGTGCGCAACCAGCGGGGTCAGATCGAGCAGGCGGCCAGCGCCCGGGCACAAGAAGCAGAGGAGCGCTCGGCCCCCGTGGCGAGCGCGTTCTCCCGCGGCGGGGCCGCACCGTCGGCCGGTGGAAGCGCCGCGCGCCCGTCGAACGCGAAGACGAGCGGCCAGGCCCAGGGCTCCGGCTCGGCCTCGGGCGCCGGCACGGGAGCGCAGCGCCCGGCCGCCGGCGGCCAGCGTCCCGCGGCCGGCGGTCAGCGGCCACAGGGCGGTGCGTCCTCGGGTGGCGGCTCCGCGAACCGTGCCCAGCGCCGCGCCCAGGGCAAGAAGAAGCGCTAGCACCCCCCCTGCGCCCTGCCCGTCCGCGCGTGCGCGCCTCGGCCGGCGATGGCGGGCGCGGTGCCCGCACCTCGCGGGGTCGGGCGGCCGCCGAGTGCTGAAGGCCCCCATGCGGGGTGCCGGCTCGCGTCAAGTCGCGTAACGACGGAACGTGCGACCGCATCGTGCTGGAGGCACCGTCGTTCGCGTGAAACGCGCTCGTGATCCGTCTTTGTGACACGGTCATCACTCGTCACCATGTCCCAGCCGGTGCAGACCGCGCGGCGCAACCAGGTCCGCCCTGCATCGACAGGGGGGAACTGATGCCGACTGGTCGGCCCGCCTCGGCGCGCATTGCTCTCTGGCGACGGGGCGCCCGTGCCTGCACAGCACCGACTACAGCACGTTGTCGCACCCGGCAGCATGACCGATCCACCTGTCCGTGACGGATGGCGCGGATCGGGCCTGAGGCACGGCGCCGTCGCGACTCACGGTGCGACGGGCATCCGCGAATCGTCAGAGGACGTGGACGGCACTGGCACGCCAGCGGGCATCGAGGGCCTCGAGGCGGATCGCGACCGCCCGCGAGCGCGCCCGGCCGTGCACCACGACGACCGCCTCGACGACACCGTGCTCGGGCTCGCACAGCACCGTCGTGCCGATCGTGAAGTTCGGCCGGCTCGGTGACTCCCCGCGATTCTGGCGTGCCCTGGTCGACAGGACCACGCGCTTCAGCAGGTGCGCGTAGACATCCGCCGAGAGCCAACGCGAGATCTGATCGAGATCGCGCGTTCCGGCGAGAATCTCGACCACGCACCGCGCCAGGCTCTCGGCGATCGGCCGTGGATCGGAGAGCCGACGCTCGGTGGCCGGGACGGGTGGATGCGGGGCGGTCGCCATGGTGTGCATGCGCGCGGTCACAGGAGCTCCTTCGTAGGGTGCCATCAACAGAGAAATGCTCATGAAAGCATCAGCGGCTTACTCAACCAGTGTCGACGGTACGTGTCCAGATGTGTTTGTGCCCTGTGGAATCCACCGCGACATCCCTCGGTCGTGAGTGGAAATTGCTCATAACACCCCCCGGGGCGCACCTGGTGAACTGTCTTCACACACCGAACATGAGACTTCCGGCCGGGATGCCCGTTCCCCCGACCTGCCGCACTCCCGGCCGGAATCACACGGCTCCCGTGGTCGTTTCGTAGGGAAACACGGCCACGGGAGTCACCCTTCGCCCTGCACGTCGAGCACCCGCGCAGACCGAGCACCGTAGGCTAGAACGCGTGTCAACACTCAGCGATCTCGTCACCGCACACGGCAGCTCCACCGAGGCCGACGTCGAGTGGCTGCACCTCCTCGTCAGCGACTGCCAGCTCCTCGCCGACCTCGCGTTCGCCGACATCGTGCTCTGGGTGCCCACTCTCGACGGCACCTTCGTCGCCGTCGCCCACTCGCGCCCCTCGAGTTCTGCCACCCTCTTCTACCGCGACTTCGTGGGCCAGACGATCAAACCCGAATGGCGCAAGCAGGTGACGGATGCGTTCGAGAGCGCCCAGATCGTCGACACCGCCGCCCCGGACTGGTACGAAGAGACCCCCACTCGCGTGCGCGCGGTCCCCGTGCTGCGCCGGCTCTCCGTCTCCGAACAGACCACCACCGACCGCCCCATCGCCGTCATCACCCGCCACACGAACCTCAGCGAGGCCCGCACTCCGAGCCGCCAGGAGCTGACGTTCAACGAGTGCGCCAACGACCTCTTCGCCATGATCGCCGCGGGCGACTTCCCCGACCTCGGAGCACCGACCGGTCCGCGACGCGGCGCACCCCGCGCATCCGATGGCCTGATGCGGCTCGACGTCGACGGCATCGTCACGTTCGCGAGCCCCAACGGCCTTTCCGCCTTCAACCGGATGGGATTCGCCGGCGAACTCGAAGGCCAGTCGCTTGCCGAGGTCACGACGGGGTTGCTGAGCGGCCGCCTCATCGTCGACGAGTCTCTACCGCTCGTCGTAACCGGACGCGCACCGTGGCGCACCGACATCGAGGCGAAGGGCGTGACCGTCTCGTTGCGCGCGATCCCGCTGCGCACCCACGGACACCGCTTCGGCGCCATCGTGCTGAGCCGCGACGTCACGGAGTTGCGTCACCAGGAACGCGAGCTGATCACGAAGGATGCGACCATCCGCGAGATCCACCACCGCGTGAAGAACAACCTGCAGACCGTGGCGTCGCTGCTGCGCATCCAGGCCCGTCGCACGCACAGCGACGAAGCACGGGACGCGCTCACCCAGGCCATGCGCCGGGTCGCCGCGATCGCCGTCGTGCACGACACCCTCTCGGAAGGCCTCAACCAGCGGGTCGACTTCGACACGGTGTTCGACCGGGTGCTGCTGCTGGTCGCGGAGGTGGCGTCGGCACACAACACGACCGTGCATCCGAAGTCGTCGGGAAGCTTCGGGGTGCTCCCGAGCGAGTATGCGACGCCGCTCGCGCTCGCACTCACCGAGCTCGTGACGAACGCGGTGGAACACGGGCTCGCCGGTCAAGAGGGTGAGGTGGAGATCGTCGCCACCCGCTCGGAGGAGACGCTCACCGTCGAGGTGCGCGACAGCGGCACCGGTCTGCCGGAAGGCAAGGTGGGTTCGGGGCTCGGCACACAGATCGTGCGCACGCTGATTCAGGGTGAACTGGGCGGCACCATCGACTGGCACACCATGGTGGGTTCGGGAACCGTCGTGACGATCGAGATCCCGTTCCGCTGGTTGAAGAAGCCCTGAGGCGTCGGGCCTAGGAGGCGCGCCGTGCGCGGGCAGCGCGACGCTTCAGAGCGCGACGCTCGTCTTCGCTGAGGCCGCCCCAGACGCCGGAGTCCTGACCGGTCTCGAGCGCGTACTGCAGGCACACCTCGGTGACGGAGCACCGGGCGCAGACGGCCTTTGCCTGTCGATCTGGTCGACAGCCGGACCGGGTTCCCACGG
>BADC01000133.1 GCA_000333435.1 Corynebacterium-like bacterium B27
CGGGATGCTTGTGATCGACGGGCCCCTCCGCGGCCTCGACGACCGCATGATCGACTACAGCACGGAGCGCCTGCTCGACATGGTCGATCGCGGGCTGTAGTGCTGCCGGGCGGCCCGGGCTTCGCTCGGGCTGCCCGGGCGGCACCGGTCCCTGCCCGGCGCCGCGCGACATGTGAGGGCGCGGTCGAACGGCGCGGCCTTCGGTCGCACCGTTCGGCCACGCCCTCACCCTGGGTCATCGAGTACGGCCTGCAGCTTGCGCACACGGCTGCCGCGTCGTGGGATGCTCCAGGTTGTGACGGTGGAGGGCGGGAACAGGGGCGCCGATAAGCTAGGCGCATGAGCGACCATGCTGTCGATGGGAACCCGCCGGGGGCCGACGCGCGCATCGTTGCCGCTACGCTGCAGTTGCTCCGCGACCGCGGGCCGGCGGGGGTCAACGTCGAGGCGGTGGCCGCCGCATCCGGTGTGGCGAAGACCACCATCTACCGCCGGTACGAAGACCGCGAGGCGCTGCTCACCGCCGCGATCGACGCCGCCACCACCGAGGTCACCCTCCCCACCGGCATGTCCACCTACGACACCCTGCACTGGCTGCTCGGCGCGGCGCGCATCCGGGTGCAGGACATCGTGGGGCGCGGCACCGTGGCCGCCATCCTCGTCGACGACGACGGGCCGTTCACCGTGCAGCTGCGCGACATGATCCGGATGCGCAGCCACCAGCTGGTCGCGTTCCTCGACGAAGCGGTGGCGCGCGGCGACCTCCGCGCCGGTCTCGACGTGAAGCTCGTGGTGAGCGTGCTCCTCGGCTCAGCGGTGGGCCACGTCATCCGCGGCGGCGAACCTGACGAGGAGTGGGCCGACCGCCTGCTCACCCTGCTCTGGCCCGCCCTCACCCCGCCCGACTGACCTCTTCGCGACCCGTCGATTTCGGCCCTAAAACACTGCGGTAAGGGCCAAAATCGACGGGTCGCGAGGAGGAAGAGGGACTAGGGGGCGGGGGACGCCGCGGGCGCGGCTGCGGCCCGCGGGGCGCGCGCCACGAGGTCGGCCACGTCCTCGGCCGAGACCTGCACGCCCAGCACCTTGCCGGGGTTGAAGAGGTGCGCCGGGTCGGCGGAGTCGAACAGGCCCTGCATGAGGGCGACGCCGCCGGCCGAGATGTCCTGCTCCATCCACGGCGAGTGCTCCACACCCACGCCGTGGTGGTGCGAGAGCGTGCCACCGGCGTCCTGGAACGCCTGCTGGATGGAGTACTTCACCACCTCGTACTGCGCGATCGGGTCGTCCCCGTGCACGAACGCGAACGTGAAGTACAGGCACGCGCCCGAGTGGTAG
>BADC01000132.1 GCA_000333435.1 Corynebacterium-like bacterium B27
CGCAACGACTACGTATAGTTACGATTACGCCGGTGATCTAACGATTGTGGATGGGCCACGCACTGACGTCGACGATCGCAAGTACACAACGTATGATATTTTTCATCGACCTGTGTTTCAGATCGGTCCCGATCCCGACGGATCTGGAAGCCTCCCTCGGCTTGCTGTAAAACATGTTTATGACGGGGACGGGCGAGAATATCTCACTCAAAGCGGTACCGCTACCGGTGTAGACGGATCAGGGTTTTCCGTCACGTCCTTCACTCGAAGAACCTTTGATGCAACTACCGGGCTACTGATCAAGACAGAGGTTGTACA
>BADC01000131.1 GCA_000333435.1 Corynebacterium-like bacterium B27
TCGGCCCGACTACACCCCAGACCTTCCTCCCCGCCATCATGAGCCTCGACGTACCCGGCGCGTTCGCGATGACCGAGACGGGTCACGGGTCGGATGTCGCGGCCATCGGCACCACGGCGACCTACGACGAGGATGCGCACGAGTTCGTCATCCACACCCCGTTCCGCGGTGCGTGGAAGGACTACCTCGGCAACGCGGCGGTGCACGGCACCGCCGCCGTGCTCTTCGCGCAGCTCATCACGAAGAACGTCAACCACGGCGTGCACGCCTTCTACGTTCCGCTGCGGGACGCCGTGACCGGCGAGTTCCTGCCGGGCGTCGGCGGCGAGGACGACGGGCTCAAGGGCGGGCTGAACGGCATCGACAACGGGCGCCTGCACTTCGATCACGTGCGCATCCCGCGCGAGAACCTGCTGAACCGCTACGGCAGGCGAGCACCACGACGATGCCGCCCCAGCCGAGGATGTTCGACTGCCACGCTCGGGTCGGCCGGAGCCGCGGCAGCAGGGCGAGGGCGCCGCCCACCGCGAACTCCCACACGCGGGTGTAGGTGACGAAGTAGGCGCTCGCAGGGTCGTTCGCCGTGGTGACGATGGAGAGGATGAACGACACGACGCCCACGACGCCGAGCACGGTGATGAGCGCCAGCCAGCGCTTGCCCTTGAGGAACTTCATCGCCACGACGGATGCGCCGAGCAGCAGCACGGGCCAGAACAGGTAGAACTGCTCCTCCAGCGACAGCGACCAGTAGTGCTGCACCAGGCTGGCTTCGTTCGCGGCGGCGAGGTAATCCACAGAGTTGATGGCCAGCACCCAGTTCTCCACATAAAAAGTGGAGGCCAGGATCTCGCGCACGTTCTCGGTCAGACTCGACAGCGGCATGATGAACAGCGTCGCGAGGCTCGCGAAGATCAGCACCACGATGGCCGCCGGGAGCAGGCGCCGCGCGCGCTTGGCGTAGAAGCTCGGCAGGGCGATGCGGTCGGTGCGCTCGAGTTGGCGGGTGAGCTGCTGGGTGATCAAGAAGCCCGAGATCACGAAGAAGACGTCCACACCGATGTACCCGCCGGTGAGGCGGCCGGGCCAGAAGTGGTAGACCACGACGAGGAGAACGGCGATGGCGCGCAAGCCCTGGATGTGCGGCAGGAAGTGGCTCGGCTGCTGCTTCTGCGGCGTCTGCCGCTGCCTGGCGGTGCGGCGGCTCGCGCTGGTGGTGGCCGCGGCCGTCTGCTTCTCCATCGCGGTCCATGCTACCCGGGGCGCTCGCGCGCTCCTGGGAAGGCGCGGGTCAGCGCGCTCGCCGAAAATCCGCGTGTGGTCGGGCGCTCTACGCAAGAAAGCGGATGCGCGGACAATGAAGCGCAGAAGCCGTGCGCCTAGGCTCGAATGGACGACCGATTGGAGGTTCGACCATGTCCGCTCGCGCACGCACCCCGCTCGCATCCCAGGCCATCATCGGAGAACCCGAGGTCGTCGAAGACGCCTCGCACGGCTCGTCCGACGCCCTGGTCCACTCACCCGCCTGGGTGTCGCTCAAGGCTGCCGTGACGGCACTCCAGCCGTTGCAGGTGAAGGACGGGTCGATCCCCGACCTCGTCGACCACCCGGCTGCGCGCTCGCTGGTGGCCACGATCGTGGCCGACATCGCGCGACTGGCTCACCACTTCCCGCACGACCACGACTACCTCGTGGCGCTGCAGGCCGACTTCGAGAACTGGGCCGCCTCCGGCTTCGGGGTGCCCGACTTCCTGGCCTCGCTCGTGGCCTTCCGCCCCGAGCAGCACCGCGTCGACGGGGCCCGCCACCTCGTGGTGTTCCCGATGTACACGCAGAACGGCAGCACCGACCGGCACGTCGAGGCGGTTCTGGTGGAGGTGCTGTGGCCGTCGTTCATCGCCGCGCTCGAGGCCGGTGACTACTCGAACGCGCTGTTCGTGCCCATCCGCTTCCTCGACTTCACGGCCGGGTACGACACCAACTCGGCGGTGCTGTTCCCGGAGTCGGTCGCCACGTCGAGCATCCCGCAGTACACCTGGGGCGCGATCTTCGCCGACCGCGAGGCCGCGCGGTTCCGCCGGGTGGTGCGGGAGGCAGCATCCGTCACCCGGCTGGAGCTGCCCGCCGACGCAGCGCGGCTGCTCGACGACCAGGAGCTGACCGAGCGCACCTTCGTGATGTGGGATCTCATCCACGACCGCACGCACATGCGCGGCGATCTGCCGTTCGACCCGTTCATGATCAAGCAGCGGATGCCGTACTTCCTGTATTCGCTGGAGGAGCTGCGGTGCGATCTGACGGCGTTCCGCGAGGCGGTGACGATCGAGCGGCGGCTCTCGGCGGCATCGTCAGCCGCGGGCGAGGCGCTCGGCGCCGACGACGCCGTGCTGCTCGAGCACGCGAAGCTGGTGCAGTACGCCGTGCTCTTCGACCGCATCTTCCGCTTCGCCATCACCGGCTCGCGGGTGCGCAACTACGACGGTCTCGGCGGCCAGCTGCTGTTCGCGTGGCTGCACCAGCGCGGTGTGCTGCACTGGACCGACACGAAGCTCACCATCGACTGGCCCGACGTGGCTGACGCGGTGACGGCACTCGGCGACGCGATCGACGAGCTCTACTGGCGCTCGATCGACCGCCCGAAGACGGCGCACTGGCTGGCCGCCTACGAGCTGATCACCTCCACGCTCACGCCGAACCCCGCATCCGTCTGGGCGCAGGGCCCGTCGGCGCTGCCCCTCGACGGGCCGCCGCGCGGGCTGACCGATGCCGTGCTCGACGACGAGTTCCCGCTCTCGATGTTCTACGAGGCGCTCGACAAGAAGATGCACGACACCATCGCCTCGACGGCCGGCATCACGGGCCGAGACTGACCGGTCGCCGCGCCACCCTCGCCGCGTCGCGGCTCAGCGTTTGCGCTTCCGCGGCTTGAGCGCGGGCACCGACAACGTCGGAATCGCACGAAGGAGGAACTTGTCGAAGTGCGGGACCGTGAACGCCGCGTAGCCGTGCTCGGGCGTATAGAGCAGCCCCATGTTGATGAGCTCGGCTCGTGTGGGGCCGAGGTTCGGAGACGTCCGACCCATTGCGTCGGCCACATCTGAGGCCTTTTGGGGTGCGGGACCCAACCCCGCCATCGCCCTCAGGTACGCGCGCTGAGTCTCCGTGGCCCGGTCAAGCCGCACCCGGAAGAACGACTCGTCGAGTTTGGCCTCATACCCGGGAACAGCCATCACGATGTCTTCGCGGGAGATCACCGGCCCCTCCGCGACCGTCCAGACGGCGTAACCGAGTTCCTGGAGAAAGTAGGGGTAACCACCGGTGATCTGCAATGCGTCAGCGAGCGCGTCGTCATCGTAGGCGACACCTTCGTCCGCTGCCGGCTTTGTCAATGCGGCTCTGGCGTCGTCACCGTC
>BADC01000130.1 GCA_000333435.1 Corynebacterium-like bacterium B27
CGAGCGGGCTGCGCAGACCGTCGAATCCGCGGGCGCCGAGAACCTGTCGCTGCGGCAGCTCGCGCGCGACCTCGGGGTGAGTCACGGGGCGCCGGCGCGGCACTTCCGTGACCGGCGGGCGCTGCTCGATGCACTCGCGCACGAGGGCTTCGCCACCCTCAACGCCCGCCTCGCCGAAGCCGCTGGCGCTGCTGGCGGCGCCGGCGTGTCCGGTCACGGCGACGCTCATCCGGTCGGCGCCCGCCTGGCCGCCGTCCTGCGCGCGTACGCCGACTTCGCCGCTAAGCACCGGGGGCTGCTGCAGGTGATGTGGGCTCCGGATGCGGGCCCGCAGCTCGCGGGCGACCGTCACGCCGCTCTCACCGTCGTCGCCGATCTCATCCGCACGGCTCAGGCATCCGGCGTCATCGGCCGCGGCGACGCCGACCTCCTCGCGCGGGTGCTGCTCGGGGCGGTGCACGGCGTCGCCACCCTCCTCACGAGCGGGCCCCTCGACGCCGCGCCGGCCCGCGACGGGAGCCGCGCATCCGACATCCACGCCACCATCGCCCTGCTCTGGGCCGGCCTCACCGCCGGGACTGCGCCGACGCCGGCAGAGGCCGAACCCGCACCCGCGCCCTAGCCGCGCAGGTCGATGTGCCGTGTGCGCCGCACGACGCGAGGCACGACGACCCACAGCGCCACCACGACGAGGAGGATCGCCACCCCCACCACGATCCCGCCGGCGCGGCCGAACACGAAGTCGAAGATGAGCATCCCGGTGCCGGCCAGCGTCAACGCCACCCCGGCCATCGTGAACTGCAGGATGCGGTCGGTCGCCCGCACGACTTCGGCCTTCTTGCGCTGCCGGAACAGCGCCCGGTGCAGGCTCACCGGCGTGAGCCCGAACACCGTCGTCACGATCGAGGTGACGACGAGGCAGAGGTAGACGGTGCGCTGGTAGTCGTCGAGTTCCTCGAAGCGGGACTGGAAGACGGCGGCGAGCAGGAAGCCGGTGAGGATCTGCGTGCCGGTCTGGATGACCCGCAGCTCCTGCAGCATCTCGTTCCAGTTGCGGTCGAGGCGCTCGTTCTCGGTCTCGTCGCGGCCGTCGCCGGGCACCGCGTCGATGCGGTGGTCGGCGACCGGGCGGCCGGCGGGGTTCTCGGGGGTCGACTCGCTCATGTCCCATCTTTAGCATGACGGTGCGCCGTATGCTCATGCCCAGGGCCCGAGCACAGCGGGCGGGAACGGAGGAGCGATGGAGTCCCTCGCGTCGATCGCCCGCGAGCTCCACGCCCTCCCGCCCGCCGAGTTCATCGCCGCGCGGAACGCCCGCGCGAAGGAGGCCGCCGACGACGGCGACCGGGCGCTCGCGACGCGCATCCGGGCGCTGGCGAAGCCGTCGGTCGCGGCGTGGGCCGTGTACGCCCTGGTGCGGCACCGGTTCGACGACGTCGACGCCGTGCTCGACCTCGGCGAGGGGATGCGCGCCGCCCAAGACGCGTTCGACCGCGACTCGCTGCGCGAACTGGGACACGACCGGCAGCGGATGCTCGGCGGGATCGGTCGCCCCGCCCGCGAGCTCGGTGAGGAATTGGGCGTGCCCGTCTCGGAGGCTGCGGCGGTCGAGGTGCAGCAGACGCTCCAGGCCGCGATGGGCGACCCGGCCGCGGCCGCCGCCGTGCGCGACGGCACCCTGGTGCGCACCTTCTCGGGCTCCGGCCTCGACCCGGTCGACCTCGCCTCCGCGGTCGCTTTGCCCGAGGCGCTTCCGGCGCCCGGCGCGACGCCGGAGCCCGAGACGGCCGCCGGCGGTGCCGCCCGCACACCGGTAGGCGGCGCGGCAGATCGCAAGCACACGGCGCAATCGGGGCCCGGCGACGCACCCGCGCCCCCGCCCGCGCCCCGCCCCGACCGCGGCGACGAGCTCGCGGCGCGCCGCGAGGCCCGGCGGGAGGCGAAGCGCCGAGCCGAGCAGGAGGCCGAGGATGCCCAGCACGACGCCGAGCTCGCCGAAGCCGAACTCGCGGCGCTCGACCTGCGCATCCGCGACACCGCCGATGAACGCCGCGATGCGGCCGAGGAGCTCCGCGACCTGAAGCGGCGCGTCGAGGAGCTTCAGGATGCCCTGACCGAAGCCGATCGCCGCGCCGCCGCCCTCCGCAAGGAGCGCGTGGTGGCGCAACGCGCATCCGACGCCGCCGCCCGGGCCGCCACCCGCGCCCGGCAGCGCTTCGAGAAACTCCCCTGACCCGGGCCGACCGAACGCCTCACGGCGCGAGGAGCGCCGCCACCACCACGAGAACCGGCACCGAGCCGATCGTCGTCACGAGCACCGTGTCGCGCGCCAGCGTCACCGCGCGATCGTACCGGGCCGCGTAGCTGTAGATGTTCTGCGCGGTCGGCAGCGCCGCGAGCGCGACGACCCCGAACAGGTGCTCCGCGTCGAGCCCGAAGACGAACTTGCCGAACAGAACGCCGCGATTGGCATCACCGCGAGCTTGATCAGGCTCGCCGCCGCGATGGCCCGCCGTCCGCTCCCCGCCGGGAGCGGGCGCTGACCGACGAGCGACATGCCGAACACCAGCAGCACCATCGGCACCGCGGCCCCGCCGATGAGCTCGAACGGGGCCATCACCGCATCCGGCAGCTGGAGCCCGGTGACCGCCACCACGATCCCGAGGAGCGACGCGATGATGATCGGGTTGCGCAGCGGCTGCGTGAGGATCGTCGACACCGAGGCCGAGCCGCGTGAGCTGATGTCGAGGATCGCCAGCAATGCGGGCGCCATCAGGATGAGCTGCAGCAGCAGCACCGGCACCACGAGCTGCGCGTTGCCGAGCACGTAGGTGGCGACCGGGAGGCCGATGTTGTTGGCGTTCACGTACGACGCCGCGGCCGTGCCCACCGTCGTCTCGGCCAGCGGCTGCCGGAACCAGAGCCGCGATGCGACCAGGTAGAGCACGGCCGCCACCACGATCGCCGCGAGCGACGCCAGGGTGGGGGTGGCGAATATGGCGGCCGGATGCGAGCGCGCCAGCACCGTGAACAGGAGCGCCGGCATGGCCACGAAGAACGCCACCCGGTTCAGCACGAGCGGGGTCTCGGCGGGCAGGATGCGGGCCCGTTGCACCACGTAGCCCACGAGGATCACGAAACCGATGATCCCGAATCCGGTCAGCACCCCCAGCATGCCCGCACCCTCCGTGCGCTCCGCGCGTTCCGCACCCCGCGCATCCGCTCGGCCCGAACCCGGCTCAGCGCCCGATCGCGGCGACCATCGCCCGCTCGAGGAACGGTTCGAGGGTGAACGCGAAGGTGCGGGTGAGGTGGTCGGTGTCGCGGTAGACGTTCGCGCCGCCGACGACCGCCGAGCAGCTCGTCTCGGTGCAGTAGGTGTCGCTGAAGTCGAGCAGCGTCACGTCCTGACCCTGGGTCACGGCGCCGGCCGCGGCGAGCGCGATGGGGTCGAACTCGGCCAGCCCCTCGTCGCGCGGCTCGGTGCAGTCGGCGGCCGACTGGGTGCGCAGGCACTTGTTCGGGTCGTCCTCCCACGCCGGGTTGTCGACGACGGTCACGATCGGTGTGCCCTGGTCGAGCACCTGCTTCCACGCCTCGCCGTAGCCGATGGCGGCCATCTGCTCGTCGTCGGCGGTGCCGGGCACGTTGCGGTCGGTGAGCGCGGCGGTGAACACGGCGTCGAACGGCGGATGCGCGGCCAACTGCCCGGTGAGGGTCTCCCGCCAGGTGTCGCACGACACCGCGAAGGCGTCCCGGGCCGACAGAGGGGTCGTCGTCCACGGGCAGCCACCCTTGAGGTAGGTGGTGAGATGCCAGCCGTTGCGTTCGGCCATCTCGATGAAGGGATCCATCAGCGCATAGGCGTGGCTGTCGCCGATGAGGGCGATCTGGGGCGCATCCGCCGCATCGCTGCCGAACTGGCAGTCGCGCACCGTCGCGTCGTTGAGGGTGCTGAGGCAGTCGGGGTGCAGCGGCCGGTCGGCGTTGCCGAAGCCGGGGCTCGGGATGATCTCGTTCGCGAGCGCCGGGTTCACGCAGAGCGGGTCGATCGGGTCGAGGCCGTCGGTGGGGCCGGATGCGGCGCCGAAGCAGTCCGGCGGGTTCGCCAGGGTGTCGGCCAGCTGCGACGCCTCGGCGTCGTACTTCGGCTGCTGCACGGCCCAGGCGGTGCCCGCGAACAGGCTCGACACGGCCATCACGGCGACGACCCCGAGCATCGTGACGCGCGGGCGGCGACTCGTGAAGAAGGTCCAGGTGCGGGCCGGGTCTTCGATGAAGCGTTTGGTGGCCCAGGCGATGACGAAGCAGAACAGGAACAGCGCGATGCGGTTCCAGATGCTGAGACCCCAGCCCGGGATGTAGGGCGCGATGATGATGAGGGGCCAGTGCCAGAGGTAGAGCGAGTAGGAGATGTCGCCGATGAAGGCGACCGGGCGCACGCTCAGTACGCGGCCCGCATCCCACGGCTTCTCGCGGTGGTGGGCGACGATGATGGCGGCGGTGCCGAGCACCGGGATCGCCGCCATGTAACCGGGGAAGGGCGTGGCCTGGTTGAAGAGGTAGCCGCAGGCGAGCACCACGACGATGCCGCCCCAGCCGAGGATGTTCGACTGCCACGCTCGGGTCGGGCCGGAGCGCGGCAGCAGGGCGAGGGCGCCGCCCACCGCGAACTCCCACACGCGGGTGTAGGTGACGAAATAGGCGCTCGCAGGGTCGTTCGCCGTGGTGACGATGGAGAGGATG
>BADC01000129.1 GCA_000333435.1 Corynebacterium-like bacterium B27
CTCCGCCACCACCTCGTCGACCGTGCGGTCGGTGAGGATGGCGAAGATCGTCAGCAGGTTCGCGAGCCCCGGCTTGGCCTCACGGTCGAAGCGCACCTCGCCATCGGCATCCGTCACCGCACGCATGATCTTCTTCTCGGTGACCTTGGGGTGGCGCACTCCTGAGGTCACCGTCGAGACCGACGCGGAAGTCGTGGATCTCAGTGGGCTGACCGTCATGCCGACGATGGTCAATCCGCACGGACACGTCGGGTATCTCAAGAACGGGGTGCCCGACGCGTCGCACTACTCACGCGAGAACGTCCTGGAGCACCTTCGACGGCTGACCTATTACGGCGTGAGTGTCATCCAGTCCTTGGGCACCGACCGGGACGAT
>BADC01000128.1 GCA_000333435.1 Corynebacterium-like bacterium B27
GTTTCTCCTTCGAAAGGCGCGGAGTACGACACCGGGGCGGTGTCGGCGAACACGGCGGCTTTGCCGATGCGGTCGGTCATGGTCTTGGCGATCTTCGCCACGTCTTCGAGCGGCAGCCGGCTGGTGGGCGCCGAGAGGCTGATCGCGACGGGGAGCTTCGTGCCGGGCACGGCCACCGCGATGCAGCGCCCGCCGATCTCGTTCTCCTCGTCGTCGAGGGCGTAGCCGCGTTCGCGGGTGAGCTCCAGCTCGTCGAGATAGCCCGAGACGTCGGTGATGGTGTTGACGGTGCGCGGCGTCATCCCCTCCTGGCGGAGGATCGATTCGACGTACTCGGCGGGCAGCCGTGCCGCGAGCACCTTGCCGAGGGCGGTGCAGTGCAGGTACTCGCGTTCCGCCGGCCGGGGGGCGTTGCGGATGGAGGCCAGGCTCTCCACGATCTCGAGGTAGGCCACCCGGGTGCCGTCGAGCATCCCGAGGTTCACCGTCTCGCCGAACTCGTCGCGCAGTCGCACGAGCTGCGGGGTGAGCCGGCGGGTGAGGGTCTCGACCCGTTCACCGCTCAACGAGAGCCCCAGCAGGTAGTCGCCGTTCTCGTTGCGCTCGACGTAGCCGCGGCCCTCCAACGTCGAGAGGTAGCGGAACACCGAGCTCTTGGGCAGCTCGGTCGCCGCCGCGAAGTCCATCAGGCTGAGCCCGTTGGGGTGCGCCTGCACGAGGTCGAGGATGTCGCACACCCGCTGCACCGAGCGGATCGAGTAGTTGCCGTCGTTCATCTCATACTCCTGGTTCGAGAAGTGAAGGGTTCGTGGGGGAGCCCGGGCTCCGGGGGTCGTCGTGCCGTGACGGCGACGACGGGCTGGCCGCGCTCGACCCGGGCCGAGCGTTGCAGGGTGGTGACGTAGCCGCTGGCCGGCGCCACCACCGCTTCGAGCACCGTACCGAGTGGATCGAGTACCCGCCCGACGGGCTGCCCGCGCCGCACCGGGTCGAGCAGCGACACGCAGCGTTCGAAGAGACCGGCGCTGCCGGTGGAACTGAAGGTGTCGGTGTCGCCGTTGCCGTGCAGCCACAGGCGCGGCTCGGGCCGCGGGGGCCGGCCGGGCGGGGGGTCCACGAGACCGAGCCCTTCCAGCACCGAGCGCACGCCGTCGACATAGGCCTCGACGTAGCCGGGGTCCAGCACGCCGCCCACCGGTGACTCCACGTAGAGGGCCGGGATGCCGCGCTCCTGCGCCACCGAGAGGGTTCGTCCGGGGCCGAGCGACGGATGCGTCCACACCAGGTCGAGACCGAATCCGCGTGCCAGTCGCACCGCTTCGGCGGCTGCGGGGCTGCCGTCGTCGAGACAGCCCACGAACAGCGGCATGTCGGTGGCCGCGTTCGAGGTGTGCAGGTCGATGAGGGCGTCGGCGGCGGCGATGAGGCGGTGCCCCACCAGCCAGGCCAACTCGTCGGTTGCCGTGCCGCCGAGCGCGCCGGGGAAACTGCGCGCGAGATTGCCGCCGTCGTGCGGTGAGGTGCGCGAGTCGGCCTCGTAGGCGGCCTCGTGCGTGATCGGCACGACGCTGAGCCGGCCGCGGCGCAACGGCCAGGCCGTCGAGGCCACCCGGCCGGCCGCCACGATGCCGCCCACCTCGTCGCCGTGCACCCCGCCGAGCACGAGCAGGTGCGGGCCCGGCCGCCCGCTGTCGAGCTCGTGCACGGTGACGCCGATCTCTGAGATCGGTGAAACGCTCAGGCGTCGTGTGCTCCACTCGGGAGTCGTCGGTTTCTCAGGCACGCGCCACTCCTTCCACCAGCCGGCCGAGCGCCGCCGCGACCTCGTCGGCCGAGATCCGGGGGACATCGGTCGCCGGAGCGAGCCGGGTGAGGGCCGCGGCGTCCTTGTAGCCGGCACCGGTCACGATCACTGCCACGTGGTCGGCGGGACCGAGGCGGCCCGCCCGGGCATCCGCCCGCACCCCGGCCAGCGCCGTGGCGCCGGCGGGCTCGGCCAGCACGCCGAAGCGCCGGGCGAGCAGCTCCTGGGTCTCCCAGACTTCTTGGTCGGTGACCGCGGTCGTGTGGCCACCGGAGCCGCGCACCGCCTCGGTGGCCCCCTCGGAGTCGTAGAGCACGGCCATCTGGAGGCCCGAGACGGTGGTGTCGACCGCCGTCGGCATGCCCTCCGGATGCCCGGCGAGCGCGAGCGGGAGCGCGGTGGCGCCCGACGGATGCACGCCAACGAGCCGCGGCAGGTCGACCGTGCCCGCGGAGCTCTCGTACCGGTAGCCGCGGTGGAGCCCGGTGAGGAGCCCGCCGCCGCCCACCGGCGCGTAGACCGCGGTGAGCTCTGGCCGGCTCTCGGCGAGCTCGAACGCGATGGTCTCG
>BADC01000127.1 GCA_000333435.1 Corynebacterium-like bacterium B27
CGCCGCAGGCCTCCCGGTGCGGGGTCTTGCCCTCTGGGAGGCCCCGCTCGCCGGACCGGCCGCCACCACCCGTGCCTGGGCCGACGAGATCGCCCGCCTCATCGACGCCGCCGACTACCCGGCCGCCCTCAGCCACTACATGAAGGACATGCCGCCGGAGTGGCTCGCCGGGCTCCGGTCCCGCCCGGACTGGGAGCAGCTCGCCACCGTGGTGCGCAGTCAGCGTGCCGACGCCGAATCGATGGCCTGGGCCACCGCCGCGCTCGAGGAGGCGGGCACGACGCATGCGGGTTCGGCGGCGCGCGGGGTGCTCGCGGGCATCCGGGTTCCCGTGCTGGCGATGTACGGCACCGAGACCGTGCCCGGCATGCCCGAAGCGGCCGAGCGCATCGCCGCCGCGATCCCGGGGACCGTCGTCACGACCGTGCCCGGCGCCCACCACTCGTGGCAGCCCGAGCCGATGGCCGCGGAGCTGGCCGCCTTCACCCGGGCCGCAGCCTCGGCCGTCGCCTGACGCCCGCTCCCTCGTCGCACGCCCGCCCGCTCGTCAGACGCCCGCCCGCTCCGCCCACGCCCGCCCGTCGTACGATGGAGGGCTGATGTCTGCCCCCACTCCCCTTCGCATCGTCTTTCCGCCTGAGCTGCCCGTCAGCCAGAAGAAGGATGAGATCGCGCGCGCCATCCGCGACCACCAGGTCGTGATCGTGGCCGGCGAGACGGGGTCGGGCAAGACCACGCAGCTGCCGAAGATCTGTCTCGAGCTCGGCCGCGAATCCATCGGGCACACCCAGCCGCGACGGCTCGCCGCCCGAACCATCGCCGAGCGAATCGCCGAAGAGCTCGGCCAGGAGGTGGGAGGCCTCGTCGGCTATCAGGTGCGCTTCACCGACCGCGCCTCAGCGTCGACCCGCATCAAGCTGATGACCGACGGCATCCTGCTGAACGAGATGAACCACGACCGGCTGCTGTCGCGCTACGACACGATCATCATCGACGAAGCGCACGAGCGCAGCCTCAACATCGACTTCCTGCTCGGCTACCTCAAGCAGCTGCTGCCACAGCGCCCCGACCTCAAGGTCATCATCACGAGCGCCACCATCGACCCGGAGAGCTTCGCCCGTCACTTCGCGGATGCCGCGGGCGAACCCGCCCCCATCGTCGAGGTCTCGGGGCGCACCTTCCCGGTCGAGATCCGCTACCGCCCGCTCGCGCCCGACACCGACGACGCCGACACCGACGTCGATGCAGCCGACGCCGACGACGGGGCCGACGCTCGAGTCTCCAGAAATGGCCGGAATCGCGCTCCCGATTCCGACAAGAGCGGGAGACTCGATGGCGGCGGGCGCGACGGCGCCGAGCCGCGCGACCTGTTCGACGCCATCGGCGACGCCCTCGACGAGCTCGCGCGGGAGAAGCCGGGCGACGTGCTCGTGTTCCTCTCCGGCGAGAACGAGATCCGCGACGCCGAGGAGGCGCTACGAGGGCGCTTCGCGGCGGGCGGTCGGGGTGGCGAGACCGAGATCCTGCCGTTGTACGGGCGGCTGAGCGCGGCCGAGCAGCACCGGGTGTTCCAGCGCGGCGGAGCGCCGGGCATCCGTCGTCGCGTGGTGCTCTCGACGAACGTCGCCGAGACCAGCCTCACGGTGCCGGGCATCAAGTACGTCATCGATTCCGGCACCGCGCGCATCAGCCGCTACTCGGTGCGTTCGAAGGTGCAGCGGCTGCCGATCGAGGCGATCTCGCAAGCCTCGGCGAATCAGCGCAGCGGCCGCAGCGGGCGCACCAGCGACGGCATCGCCATCCGCCTCTACTCCGAGGAGGACTTCGCCAGGCGGCCCGAGTTCACCGACCCCGAGATCCTGCGCACGAACCTCGCCGCGGTCATCCTGCAGATGATCTCGCTCGGACTCGGCGACATCGCCGCCTTCCCCTTCCTGCAGCCGCCGGACTCGCGCGGCATCAAGGACGGCCTCGACCTCCTCGGCGAACTGGGCGCGGTGCGCGCCGCGGTGAGCAGCGCGAAAGGCGCGGTGCGCAGCACCGCGAAAGGCGGCAGCCGCGCCGGTCACCCGACCGACGCAGCCGCGGAAGACCTTGCAACGCGCCCGCTCGACGGTCATGGCACGCGCCGCGGCGAACCGACGGATGCCGGCCCCACACTCACCCGCATCGGCCGCGACCTCGCGCGCCTCCCGATCGAGCCGCGGTTCGCCCGGATGGTCGTCGAGTCCAAGCGCACCGGCACCAGTCGCGAGGTGCTCGCGATCGTCGCCGGGCTCACCATCCAGGATCCGCGCGAGCGCCCGCTCGAGAAGCGTGGCCGCGCCGACGAACTGCACGCGCGCTTCGCCGACGCCACGAGCGACTTCCTCACCCTGCTGAACCTCTGGAACTACCTCGAGGAGAAGCAGCGCGAGCTCTCGTCGAGCGCGTTCCGGCGGCTGTGCAAGGCCGAGTTCCTCAACTACCTGCGCATCCGCGAGTGGCAGGACGTGTACCGGCAGCTCCGCCAGCTCGCGAAGCCGCTCGGGCTGACCATCGGCGAGCCGAGCGTGAACCCCGACGGCATCCACAAGTCCCTGCTGTCGGGGCTGCTCAGCCAGATCGGATTACGCGACCAGGCCAAACGCGACTACCTCGGCGCCCGGCAGACCCGGTTCACGATCTTCCCGGGCTCGACGCTGGCGAAGAAGCAGCCGAGCGCGGTGATGAGCGCCGAGCTGGTCGAGACGAGCCGCCTGTTCGCCCGGATGAACGCGGCCATCGACCCCGCCTGGGCCGAGCCGCTCGCGGGCGACCTGGTGAAACGCACGTACTCGGAGCCGCACTGGGAGAAGAAGCAGGGCGCGGCCGTGGCCTACGAGCGGGTCACGCTGTTCGGGGTGCCGATCGTGGCCCGGCGGCGGGTGCAGTTCGCGCGGATCGACCCCGAGTACGCGCGCGAGCTGTTCATCCGGCACGCGCTCGTCGAGGGCGAGTGGGAGTCGCAGCAGGCGTTCGACCGGGCGAACCGGGCGTTCCGCCGCGAGCTGGAGCAGCTCGAGGAGCGGTCTCGGCGCCGCGACATCCTGCTCGACGACGAGGCGGTGTTCGAGTTCTACCAGGCGCGCATCCCGCGGGACGTGGTGTCGCAGCGCAGCTTCGAGGGCTGGTGGAAGACCGCCCGGCAGGACGACCCGCAGCTGCTCACGATGACACGCGAGACGCTGCTGCCGGAGGGCGCCCCGGAGGTCGACGAGACCGAGTTCCCGGCGCAGTGGCAGCAGGGCGACCAGCGGCTCGCGTTGCGCTACCGCTTCGAACCGGGCGCCGACGACGACGGCGTGACCGCGACCGTGCCGCTGGCACTGCTGCCACGGCTCGACCCGGTGGCGTTCGAGACGCAGGTGCCGGGGCTCCGGCAGGAGCTCGTGACGGCGCTCATCCGCTCGCTGCCGAAGCGTCTGCGGGTGAACTTCGTGCCGGCCACCGACTGGGCGGGCCGCCTGCTCGCCGAGCTCGGGCCCGACCCGGCCGATGCGGGCGCACCGGATGCGAACGCCAGCGGTGGCTCGGCGAGCCGCAGGGCGCGCGGCGGAGCGGCGGATGAGGGGGGCGGGTTTCTCGCCCGGCTCGCGGCGCTCATGACCCGACTCGCGCACGAGCCGGTCAGCGCGGGCGACTTCGATCTGGCGAAGGTGCCGGATCACCTGCGGGTGACGTTCCGGGTGGTGGACGAGCGCGGCGCGACCGTGGGCGCCGGCAAGGACCTCACCGCACTGCAGGCGCGGCTTGCCGACGCAGCGCGCGCGAGCATCGCGCGAGCATCGTCGGGAGCCGCGGAGCCGCGCGAAGGCGTGCGCCCGAGCCGTCGCGACGGCCGGCGCGGCGGCGCGCCCGGAGCCAGCGGCCGGGCGACTGCCGAGACCTCTGAGCCGACCGGCGCGAGCGCGACGGGCACGTCAGCCCGGGCAGGCGGAGCGCCCGGCGGAAGCGGCGCAGGAGGCGGAACCGGCGCGGGCGGTGGGGCTACCGGCGGCGCGGCCCGGGTTGCGGGCGCAGCGGCGGGCGGCGGCATCGAACGCAGCGGGCTCACCGACTGGACGATCGGCGACCTCCCCCGCTTCGTCGACACCCGCCAGCACGGCGGCGTCATCCGCGCCTACCCCGCACTGGTCGACGAGAAGTCCAGCGTGGCGGTGCGTCTCATGGCCACCGCCGAGGAGCAGGCGCGCGCGACACCGGCCGGAGTGCTGCGGCTCGTGCTGCTCGCGGTGCCGAGTCCCGCATCCTACGTGCGCGACCATCTCACCCAGAACGAGAAACTGCTGCTCGCCACCAGCCCCTACCAGAACGTGCAGGCCCTGTTCGACGACGCGATGCTCGCCTGCGCCGACGAGGCGCTGCGGGCGCTGCACCCCGACGGCCTGATCTGGACGCGTGCCGAGTTCGAGGCCGTGCGCGATCGCCTCTCGGCGGCCGTGCTCCCCCTGCTCGACCAGACCGTGGCGACGGTGCTGCGCATCCTGAGCGGTGCACGTGATGCCGAGCGCGCCATCAAGGCGGTGACGAGCATGGCCCTGCTGCCGGCCATCACGGATGCGCGCGAGCAGCTGGCGGCACTCGTGCGTCCCGGGTTCATCAGCGCGACCGGACTCGCCCGGCTCGGGCATCTGCCGCGCTACCTCGCGGGCATCGTCTACCGGCTCGAGAAACTGCCCGACAACCCGGCGCGCGACCGCGCGTGGCTGAACGAGGTGCAGACGGCGACCGAGCGTCTCGTCGACGCGGGCGGGAGCATCCCGCTGCGGCCGCACGCACCGGAGAACCTGGTGCGCGCCCGCTGGCTGATCGAGGAGCTCCGCATCGGCCTGTTCGCGCAGCCGCTCGGCACGGCCGAGCCCGCTTCGCTGCAGCGCATCACCAAGGCCCTCGGCGCCTGACCTCCGCTCGGGGCCGGCTGGCGAGTGCCCAGCGGGCACGGCTAAGCTAGATCGGTTATGAGCAGCTACACCGAACTCCTCCGCACCCGCGGCGTCGCCCGCATCATCGCTGCTCAGCTGACCGCTCGATTCCCGTTCGGGATGCTCTCGCTCGCCTTCCTCCTGCACATCGAGCACACCTACGACTCGTACGGCATCGCCGGGCTCGTGCTCGCCGCACTCAGCATCGGGCAGGCGATCGCGGGCCCGCTCACCAGCCGGCTGATGGGCGTGTGGGGAATGCGCCGCGTCATCCTGCTCACCATGATCATCTGCGCTGTCGCCATCTCGAGCATCGCGTTGTTCCCGCTGCCCATCCCGGCCGCGATGGGCGTCGCGTTCGTCGCAGGACTCACCATGCCGCCCATCCAGCCCGCGGTGCGCACCATCTACCCGAAGATGGTGAACTCCAAGCAGCTCACCCCGCTCTTCTCGCTCGATGCGTCGGCGCAGGAGATCATCTGGGTGCTCGGGCCCGTCATCACGACGTTCGTGTCGATCCAGATCGGCACCGTCTGGGGCATCCTCCTCGCGGTCGCGTTCCTCGTCGGGGGCGGCACCTGGTTCCTCACCAGCCCCGAGCTCGGGCGGGTGCGCATCCCCCGCTCCAAGCGCAAGCTCGGCGCGGTGCTGAAGAAGCCGGCGGTGCTGCTCGCGACGACGGTCGGGTTCCTCCTAGTCGCCGCCTGCGCCGCCATCGAGGCCGGGGTCGTCGCGACCTTCGGCGAGGGGGGCGCCGAAGCCGGCATCGTGCTCGCACTCTTCGCGGTGGGCTCCCTCGTGGGCGGTCTCTCGCTCGGCCACAAGCCGATTGGGCCGTGGGCGCTCGCCCGGCGCATGGCCATCGTCTTCGTGGGCACCGCGATCGCCGCCGCTTCGCTCAACATCTGGTGGCTCGCCGCCACACTGTTCATCGCCGGCATCGGAATCGCGCCCGCGCTGGCGGTGATGTTCGCGATCGTCTCGGCCAGCGTGCGCTTCAGCGACACCGCGGAGGCCTACGGCTGGGTCGGCACCGGACAGCTCATCGGCGCGGCAGTGGGATCAGCACTCGCCGGCTTCCTCATCGACGGCATCGGGGCGATCGGCGCCTTCCTCGTCGCGGCGGCCCTGGCGTTCCTCGGCTTCCTCGTGCCGCTGCTCGGCAAGCGGTTCCACCCCGACCTGCGGGGGCGCGACGCGAGCCCCCTCCCCGACACCGAGCCGGTGCCGCTGACCGGGTAGCGCGCATCCGCACCGCGCCCGCTCTCGGGACCCGTGCATCCGCCGCGCGCGATAATCGACGCATGACCGACGCGCTCTCACCCGTCCTCCCGCTCGCCGACGGCCGTGGCCTGCCGCAGGTGGGGCTCGGGGTGTACAAGACGACCGACGCGGAGTCGGCGACGGCCGTCGACTTCGCCCTGCGGCACGGCTACCGGCTGATCGACACCGCCTCGATGTACCGCAACGAGAAGGGCGTGGGCGATGGCGTGCGCCGAAGCGGTCTGCCGCGCGACGACGTGTTCGTGACGACGAAGGTGTGGTTCACCGAGAACGGGTACGAGAGCACGCTGCGCTCCTTCGACGAGAGCCTGGAGCGGCTCGGCATGGAGTACGTCGACCTTTACCTGATCCACTGGCCGGCGCCCGCCACCGACCGCTACGTCGACACCTGGCGCGCCCTCCTGCGGCTCGAGGATGAGGGGCGAGCGCGGTCGGTGGGAGTGGCGAACTTCCACCCGAAGCATGTCGAGCGGCTCGTCGCCGAGACCGGGCGCACGCCGGCCGTGAACCAGGTCGAGCTGCATCCGTGGCTGCCACAGCCGGAGCTGCGCGCCTACGACGCGGCGCACGGCATCGTGACCCAGGCGTGGTCGCCGCTCGCGCGCGGTCACGTCTTCGACACCGCGCGCGGCGGCGAGGTGCTCGCCGCGATCGGGCGGAAGCACGGCAAGAGCGCGGCCCAGGTGGTGCTGCGCTGGCACGTGCAGCTGGGCATCGCGGTGATCCCGAAGTCGGTGACGCCGGCGCGCATCCGCGAGAACATCGCCCTGTTCGATTTCGAGCTCGACGCCGACGACCTGACGGCGATCGCGGGTCTCGCGACCGGAGAGCGCACCGGCGTCGACCCCGACGACCGCAACTGAGCAGGGTGTGGCGCGTAACTCTGCATGCGTGATGAGTTACTACGCGAATCAAGCACGCCGAGCCCGTCTAGGGCGTCGGTTGCACGCATTCGCGTAGTTACTCGGCGCTACCCGCGCGACGTCACCAGCGGGGGTGGATGGCGGCCCGGAAGTACTGGTCGTAGAGCGCGTGCACGCCCTCGTCGAGCGCGGGCGGCACCGTCACGTCGCCCGCCGCGGCATTCGCCTCGGCCTGCGCCCGGCTGCGCGCACCCGGGATGACCGAGGTGACGCCGGGCTGGCTCGCCACCCACGCGATGGCGGCCGCCGCGGGCGACACACCCGGCAGCTCCCGCGACACCAGCGCCGAGAACTCCCGCGCGGCCTGCACGCCCTGCTCGTAGTCGACCCCCGAGAAGGTCTCGCCCACGTCGAACGCCGACCCGTCGCGGTTGTAGTTGCGGTGATCGGTGGACGCGAACTCGGTGTCGGCCGTGTAGCGGCCCGAGAGCAGCCCCGACGCGAGCGGCACCCGCGCGATGACACCGACGCCGGCGGCGCGCGCGGCGGGCAGCACCTCGTCGAGCGGCTTCAGCCGGAACGCGTTGAGGATGATCTGCACACTCGCCGTGCCGGGCCGAGCGATTGCCGCGAGCGCCTCGGCGCAGGTCTCCACGCTGACCCCGTAGTTCGCGATCGCCCCCTCCGCCACCAGGGTGTCGAGCGCGTCGTACACCGCGTCGCTCGAGAACACGGGCGTCGGCGGACAGTGCAGCTGCACCAGGTCGAGCCGGTCGACGCCGAGGTTGGTGCGCGAGCGGTCCGTCCAGGCCCGGAAGTTGGCGAGCGTGAACTCCCCCGGCTCCTGTGGCCCGCGACGCCCCATCTTCGTGGCCACGGTGAGCGGCGCCGACGGGTTCTCGCGGCGGAAGCGCCCGATCACCCGCTCACTGCGGCCGTCGCCGTAGACGTCGGCCGTGTCGAAGAACGTGACGCCGGCGTCGACGGATGCGCTCAGCACGTCGAGCGCATCCGATTCGTCCACCTCGCCCCAGTCCGCGCCGAGCTGCCAGGTGCCGAGTCCGACGATGGAAACGGGACGATCGGTGCGGCCGAGAATGCGTTGCTCCATGATGCTCCGAGCGTACCCCGATCGGCTGCTCGGATAACGACCGGATAACCATCCGGGCCGTTCCAGCCACCGCACAGACAGCGTTCCCTACAGTGAGCGGCATGAGACGAACGATCCTCGCTTCCGCCGCCGTCGCGGCGACGCTGCTGCTCGCCGGATGCGCCGCCTCGGGCGGCTCGTCGTCCGCCCCCTCGGGCATAGTCGGGCCCCAGCAGGGCCCCGTCATGCCCGACCAGATGTCGAAGGAGGGTGCCACCGCCGATGGCTCCACCGGCGCCGTCCAGGCCGACCAGCGCGTGATCACCACCGGCTGGATCACCGTCATCGTCGACGACCCGGCTGCCGCCACCGACGACGCCGTGGCCCTGGTCGAGAAGCTCGACGGCCGCATCGACTCCCGCACCGAACAGGCCGGCACCGAGAGCCAGAAGGCCAGCTCGCAGCTGACCATCCGCGTTCCCGCCGACTCGGTCGATCAGGCCATCGACGGCCTCAAAGAACTCGGCACGGTCGAGCAGGTCTCGCTGAGTTCGAGCGACGTCACGCTGCAGGTGCGAGACCTGGATGCGCAGATCAAGGCCCTGCAGGCATCCGTCGACCGGCTGCTCGCCCTCGTCGGCCAGGCGGCCACCACCGCCGACCTGGTGGAGCTCGAGACCGCCATCTCCGACCGCCAGGGCCAGCTCGACAGCCTCAAGTCGCAGCGCGAGTACCTCGGCGACCAGATCGACTACTCCACCATCACGCTCGACCTGCAGGAGAAGGGCGCCCTGCCCTCGGCCGCTCCGGGCGACTTCTGGAGCGGTCTGGCCACCGGCTGGGCGGCGCTCCTGACCGCGCTGTCGGGCGCCGTGGTGGTGGTCGGCTTCCTCATCCCGTTCCTGCTGCCGCTCGCCGTCATCGCGGTGGTCGTCATCGTGATCGTGCTGCTCACCCGCCGCGCCGGCCGGAAGCCCAAGCTCCCCACCCCGCCCGCGCAGTGAGTGCCCGCTCGCCGCGCGCCCGCCTCAGGGCGCGATGGCGGGCGGATGCTGCTGCAGCCAGAGTTCGCGGCGCAGTTCGAGGTCGCGCAGCACCGCATCGTCGATCGTCTG
>BADC01000126.1 GCA_000333435.1 Corynebacterium-like bacterium B27
CGCCGCCCGCCGAGAGCGGGATGGCGCGTTCGATCTGCTCCCGCAGTTCGGTCAGCCCCCGCGGGTTGCCGAGCAGGTCGCCGCGCACGAACTGCGTCTTCACGGCGATCATGCCGCAGCCGATGTCGACGCCCACGGCGGCCGGGATGACCGCGCCGAGCGTCGGGATGACCGAGCCGACCGTCGCGCCGAGGCCGAGGTGGGCATCCGGCATCAGGGCCAGGTGCGGGTGGATGAACGGCATGGCCGACGTGGTGAGGGCCTGCGCCCGCGCCTTGTCGTCCAGGATGCTCGCCCAGGAGAGCAAGCGTTCGGTGATTCTTTCCATGATCCTTTCTCTCTGTGTGCCCAGGGGGTCCGGGGCCGCCGGCCCGGGCGGGCGAGAGACGGGAGGCAGAAAAAAGCCCCGGACCACGACGGGTGCGGGGCTCGGCAGACCGGGCGGTCTAGAGCGGATGCACCACGTCGACGTGCTGAAGGAGGCGCGTGTCGCGCTGCTCTTTGCGGTACTCGCTGGGCACGGGCTCTGTCCTTCCTGCTGTCTGCGGTTTGAGGCCGGCGATCGCGCGGGGTGCGCGGCCTGGTCACGCTAGCGGGGGCCGGCGGATGCGCGCCAGAGCGCGCTGCGGACCGTTACCTTCTCGTGATCTTTCGCCTGGTCCGGTCTGCAGGGCGTCAGCCCTGCAGACCGGCGGCGGTGGCGGCGGGCAGCCGGCACACGAAGTCGTGACAGAGGTAGGCCAGCGGATGCCCGTCCCGCGCCCGGCGCTCGCCGAACACCTCGAAGCCCGCCTCGGCGAGCATGCGCGCGCCCGACTCGGTGGCGACCGCGACGACGTCGGCACCCGACCACATCCGCACGGCGGCCCGCAGACCGTCGGCCGCCATCCGCTCCTCGTCGTCGAGGGGAGCGGACTCCTCCTCGGGCCGTCGGTCGGGCTCGATCAGGATGAGCTGCTCGGCGGGGCGGGCGGCACGCACGAGAAGCTCGAGGGTGGCGCCGAAGGAGGTCGGGCGCGCGACCGCCTCGACCGCGAGCGGGGCCAGAGCGCTCAGGGCCGCCTCGCGGTACCGGCTCTCGGCCGTGAGCACGTGGAGCAGCAGCGCCGCGGACGCGACGGCACTCGTGCCCGACGGGTACGCGCCCTCCGAGGGGTCGAGCTCGACGGCGAGCCCCTGCTCCCGAAGCACGGGGTCGCCGCCGCCCGGAGCGCGGAGCACGGCGCCCCCGCCGGCCTCGGACTGCGGGTCGACGAGCACCGCGTCGACGAGCATCCGGCCCGCTGTCGCGTAGCGGGCCGAGCCCGTCGCTGCGGCCAGGCGCAGGAGTCCCTCGGCGAGCATCCCGTAGTCTTCGAGCGTCGCCACCGCCGGAGACACCCGCCCGCCGAGTGACGCGCGCACGAGCCGCAGGCCGTCGGGGGGTGCCGCGTCGGGCTCGACACCGGGCGCTCGATCCGGCGCGTCGTCGCGGCTGCGAGTGGGCGAGGCGTCGGCCGCACGGGGGGCGCCCACAGGCGGCGCGGTGCCGGGCGCCGCATCGGGCTCGGGCGCGACGTGCGTCGCCAGGAGGTAGTCGGCGGCGTGCTGGGCCGCCCGCGCCCATTCGGGGCGGTCGAGCACGAGCGAGGCGCGGGCGAGGGCGCCGATCGCCAGGCCGTTCCAACCCGAGAGCACCTTCTCGTCGAGGGCGGGTGGTGTCTGCGTTGCGCGCGCGGCCGCGTCGAGCCGGTAGTACCCGCCCTCCACGCGGGCGCCGTCGACCGTGCTCTCCGAGTCCTGCGCCGAGGCGAAACCGCCCGACGGCAGCTGGAGCACGTCGATCAGAAAGCCCGCAATCCCCTCCGCGGCCTCCCGCGCCCACGGCTGCCCGGGGTCACGCGCCCAGAGCGCCGTGTAGGCGTCGAGGAGGAGGGCGTTGTCGTAGAGCATCCGCTCGTAGTGCGGTTCGCTCCAGTCGCGACGCGTCGCGTAGCGGAAGAACCCGCCCTCCACCGGATCGCGCAGCTCGCTCGCCGCCATCGCCGACAGCATCCGTGTCGCCAGCCCCGTCGATGTCGGCGTGCCGGCGGCGAGCAGAAAGCGCAGCACCGGCGCCATGGGGAACTTCGGTGCCCCGCCGATCCCGCCGAATTGCGTGTCCTCGTGCTCGGCGAGCAGATCGACGGCCGCGTCGAACGGCACGTCCCGCGGATCGAAGGCGGAGCCGCCCGCCGTCGCACCGGTGAGCGCCTCCTGGCCCGCCGCGAGCGCCGCCGCGACCTGATCGGCCGAGTCGAGCACCTCGCTGGTTCGGGTGGTCCAGGCCTCGTTCACCGCCTCGAGCACCTGACGGAACGACGGATGCCCCTGCACCGGCGCGGGCGGCGAGTACGTTCCCCCGTAGAACGCCTTGCCCTCGGGTGTGACGAAGACGTTGAGCGGCCAGCCGAGTTCGCGCGTGAACGCGCCGGCCGCGGTGAGGTAGACGGTGTCGACCTCCGGATGCTCCTCCCGGTCGACCTTGATCGCCACGAAGTGCGCGTTGAGGTACTCGGCGAGGGCCGGGTCGCTGAACGACTCCCGGGCCATGACGTGGCACCAGTGGCAGGTGGAGTACCCGATCGACACCAGCACCGGAACGCCCCGCGACCGCGCCGCCGCGAACGCCTCCTCGCCCCACGGGTACCAGTCGACCGGATTCTCGGCGTGCGAACGCAGGTAGGGGCTGATCGCGGTCGCCAGGCGATTCGTCATGCCCCCAGCCTTCCACTCGGCCCGGCGTGACCCTAGCGTCTGATCAGATTCTTCTCACCGGCCCGCACCGGCATCGGCAGCCGGTTCTGGGTGGGCGGCAGCGGGCAGACGTAGAAGTCGGCGAACACGCACGGCGGGAGGTACGCCCGGTTGAAGTCGACCTCGATGCGATCGGTGCCGACCTCGGCGTGCAGCCGCAGGAAGCGGAAGCGGTAGGTCTCGGTGCCGCTCGTCGCATCCGAGAACACCACCTGCATGCTCTGCGGCGTTCCGGTCGCCACGAACTCAACGGGTTGACCGTTGATCTCGAGCGCGATCGTGCCGGCCACCCGCTCGACCTCGACGTAGCCGTCGATCTCCTCGACCGGCACGGTCTCACCCTCGGCCGCCGGCGTGAACCGGCCCGCGAGCTTCCATGCCTCATCCGGCATATAGCTGTCGACGTCGACCACGGATGCGCGGGTCGGCGCCTGCGGATCGAGCACCCGCAGCGCCACCTGGTCGTCGCGCCGGAAGTGACGGAGGATGCGCCCGCCCACCAGCACTTCGCCGCCCTGAACGATGGTGAAGTTCTCGCCCACGATCGCGGCTCCGTCGAGGTACCACTCGCCATCGAGGCCGTCGAGCCGCTGGGGCTCCGGGGAGAGCCAGTGCGTCGCGACGAGCGACGCGAGGCCGTGCGGGGCGGTGATCGTGCGCAGCCGCGCGGTGTGCCAGCTCTGCCAGGCGTCGTCGAATGCGTTCTCCGTCACGTATCGAGCCTAACGCCGCCCCGACCGCCGTCCGGCGGCTCTCGATCCGCTCGCCGGCCGCTCAGGCGATCGCGACCGGGTGCCCCGCCCCCAGCCCCTTCCAGTGACGGATGCGCGCGTTACCCTCGGCAGCGGAAGCAGCCAT
>BADC01000125.1 GCA_000333435.1 Corynebacterium-like bacterium B27
CCGCGGCGGCCGGGTCTTGCGCGGGAAGCGGCCCTCCCACCGCCGCGCATCGAGCGGATGCCCGAGCGCCGCCATCTCCTCCCGAAACCCGCCCTCGCGTTCATCCGCCGTGTTGGTGCCCGCCGTGCCCGACACGTACGCCGCGCGGACGCGACCGTGCCGCACGAGGTACCGCGCGATCACCGCCCCGCCCTCGACGTTGTCGCTGGCCACCTGGTCGCAGGCGAGCCCGGCGACCGTGCGGTTGATCAGCACGAACGCGCTGCCCTGCGCGACCGCCTCCTGCAGCTCGGGCGACGACCCGGTGGCGGTGGTGAACACCACCCCGTCGACGGCCCGCTCGCGGATGGCGGCCAGCGCATCCACGTGGCTGCCCGCCCCGGCGTGCCACACGACCATCCGGTACTCGGCCTCCGCGAACACGCGGGCGAGTTCGTCGAGCACCTCGCTGTAGAACGGATTCGCCAGGTCGTCGACCACGACTCCCACGATGCCCGTGCGCCGGCTCTTCAGCATCTGCGCCGCCGCGTGGGGCACGTAGCCGAGCGACTCGGCCGCCGCCCGCACCCGCTCGCGCGTGGCGAGGGAGATGCGCGGGTCGTCGTTCAGCGCGCGCGAGACCGTGGCCTGCGACACCCCCGCCGCCCGGGCGACGTCATGACTGGTCGGCACCGCGCCCCTCCTCGTCTCCGGCGCGCCCGCACCGGGCCCGCCGCGTGCTTGATCCTAGCTGTGCATACGTATACGCTACCGACCGAGACGCCGGTGACGACGCCGGCGCAGCACTCACCGAGGAGACACGGATGCGCACCCCCGCCACATCGAGCCCCCGAGCCGGCCGCCTGCTGAAAGCCCCGGCGGCCTCCGACACGCAGCGCGGCAGCACCCCCGAGGTGCGCGCGACGGTCGAGGGGATCATCGCCGACATCCGCTCCCGCGGCGACGCCGCCGTGCGGGAGTACTCGCAGCGCTTCGACGGCCACGCCCCCGAGACGTTCCGGCTGAGCGAGGCCGAGCTCGACGAGATCGTGGCGCGGGTGCCTGAGCAGACGCTCGCCGACATCCGCTTCGTGCAGCAGCAGGTGCGCACGATGGCCGAACGCCAGCGCGCCGCGCTGCAGGACTTCGAGATCGAGACCCTGCCGGGCGTTCTGCTCGGCCAGAAGAACATCCCGGTCTCCGCCGCCGGCGCCTACTCGATCGCCAAGGTGTTCTGCTCGGAGGCGATCGTGCGCGTGGTCGATCGGGCGATACAGCTGTGCGGCGGCGACGGGGTGTCCGACGACCTGCCGCTGGCCTCCTACTGGGGTGAGGG
>BADC01000124.1 GCA_000333435.1 Corynebacterium-like bacterium B27
GCGCTTCGCGGACCCCGAGGGAGCGCGCACGGCCGAGCCCACGCCGTCGGCGCCGATCACGAGGTCGGCCTCGGCCGTCTCGCCGCTGGCGAAGGTGATGCGCCCGTCGGCCGTGGCCCCGACCACCTCGGAGCCCGCCACCACTTCGGCGCCGGCCTCGCGTGCCGCGATGAGGAGCGTCTCGTAGAGGTGCGGGCGGGTCATGGTGCGCCAGCGGATGCCGTCGAGGGTCTCCTGCGACTGGATGACGTTGTTCATGCGCGTCTCGTACGCCGGCGGCGTCATCGAGCGCGACATGAGGTCGTGGGTGGCGCCGATCTTGTCGAGCACCTGGAGGCTGTTGTTCCAGAGCACGATGCCTGCACCCTCGGTGCGCAGTTCCGGGGCCCGCTCGTGCACGCGCACGCTCCAGCCCATGCGGGCGAGAGCGGCGGCCGCGGTGAGCCCCGCGAAACCTCCGCCCGAGATCTCGGCACGGCGTCGGCTGTCGACCATCTGTGGTTCCCCTCGTTTCGGTGGCTCTGGCGAGCCTCTGGATTCTCAAATTCTTACATTCTGAGGACCCGTTATCGCAATAGTAGAGATTCTGACACCGGGCTTCGCGCTCGCGCAAGAGGTGCGGCCCCAGCTCGTGAACGTTTTACACGCGTGTAACACCCGGACTGCGGTCGCGGCGACGGTAGCCTGGAGCAGATGACGATCACCGCTTCCGCCGACGGCTCCGCGCTCGGCAACCCCGGACCTGCCGGCTGGGCCTGGTACATCGACGACCACACCTGGGGCGCCGGCGGCTGGCCGCACGGCACCAACAACATGGGCGAACTGAAGGCGGTGCTCGAACTCTTCCGCGCCACCGCGCACGTCGACGACGACCTGCACATCTTCTGCGACAGCCAGTACGTCATCAACACGGTCACGAAGTGGATGCCCGGCTGGAAGCGCAAGGGCTGGCGCAAGGGCGACGGCAAGCCGGTGATGAACCTCGAGCTGATCAAGGAGATCGACGAGGCGATCGCGGGGCGCCGCTACCGCTTCGAGTGGGTGAAGGGCCACGTCGGGCACGAGCTCAACGAGGCGGCGGATGCCCGGGCCCGCGGTGCGGCGGAGGCCTTCGCCCGCGGTCGCACCCCCGACACGGGGCCGGGCTACCCGGGCGCCCCCGCCCCGCTGCCCACCCCCGACGCCGAGCCCGAGCCCGAGCCGCCGAGCACCGCCGCCACCCTCTTCTGACCCCGAGCAGGCGCATCCCATTTTCGCGACATGAGCTTGTCTCACTGTCGTCGCGGCGGTAGAATCGTCTCATGGCCGTCACGAATGTCGAGATCGACACGGAGGTGCTTCGCGCGGCGAAGCGCGCGTTCGGTGTGCGCACGAACCGCGAGGCCATCGATCTGGCATTGCGGGATGCGGTGATGCGGCAGCGGCAGCACGACGCCATCGACTCACTGAGTCGACTCGACCTCGATTTCTCCGCGTTGGAGAACTCGAATTAGCCCCCGGGCGATCAGCGAGTTCCCTACCTCCTTCCTTCTCGACACCAGCGCCTGGGCACGCATGCGCAACCCTGCCGTGCTCGACGCGTTCCACCATGCGGTCGACGCTCGCCAACCGAGGACGGTTCTGCTGTGCCCTCCAGTTGCCGGCGAGCTCGGCTACACCGCTCGAAACGCCGCAGATCACAGCACCCTGGCGCGCGACCTCGCCGCTTTCCCGCAATGTCTGGTCGCGCCGACCACAACCGACGTCGACTGAGCGGAAGCGCCGGCCGGCTAGGCGGGCGCGTCGGCGGTGCTGCCGCGCACCACGAGTTCGCACGGGAACTCGATGCGGCGGGGCAGCGAGTCGGGGGCGGCGATGCGCTCGAGCAGCAGCCGCGCGCCGGCCCGCGCCATCTCGCGGCTCGGCTGGCGGACGGTGGTGAGATCGAAGGCGGGCCACGACGCGAGGTCGACGTCGTCGTAGCCGATCACCCAGGGCCGCTCCCCCGGGGCGTTCCGCAGGGNCATCAGCACCCCGAACGCCATCGAGTCGTTCGCGCACACGA
>BADC01000123.1 GCA_000333435.1 Corynebacterium-like bacterium B27
GGATCATCACCTCGTGGTTGCCGCGGCGCGAGCCGTAGGAGTTGTAGTCCTTGCGGTCGACCCCGTGGGCGTCGAGGTACTTGCCGGCGGGGCTGTCGGCCTTGATGTTGCCGGCCGGCGAGATGTGGTCGGTCGTGACCGAGTCGCCGAGCTTCGCCAGCACGCGGGCACCGGAGATGTCCGTGACCGGGGTGGTCTCGATCGTCATGCCGTCGAAGTACGGGGGCTTCCGCACGTAGGTCGACTCCGAGTCCCATTCGAAGACCGGGCCGGTGGGCGTCGGCAGCGACCGCCAGCGCTCGTCGCCCTCGAAGACGCTGGAGTACTCGTGGGTGAACATGTCGGTGTTGATCGAGGTGTCGATGGTCTGCTGCACCTCGGCGGCGTCGGGCCAGATGTCGCGGAGGAAGACGTCGTTGCCGTCTTTGTCCTGACCGAGCGCATCCACCTCGAAGTCGAAGTTCATCGAGCCGGCCAGCGCGTAGGCGATGACCAGCGGCGGGGAGGCGAGGTAGTTCATCTTCACGTCGGGCGAGATGCGGCCCTCGAAGTTGCGGTTGCCCGACAGCACCGCGGTGACCGCGAGGTCGTTGTCGTTGATGGCGGCCGAGACCTCGTCGATCAGGGGGCCCGTGTTGCCGATGCAGACCGTGCAGCCGTAGCCGACCGTGTAGAAGCCGAGCGCCTCGAGGTCGGCGGTGAGGCCGGCCTTGGCGTAGTAGTCGGTGACGACCTTCGACCCGGGCGCGAGCGTGGTCTTCACCCACGGCTTCGCCTTGAGGCCGAGCTTGTTCGCGTTGCGCGCGAGCAGGCCCGCGGCGAGCATGACCGAGGGGTTCGACGTGTTGGTGCACGACGTGATGGCGGCCACCGCGACGGCGCCGTGGTCGAGCGTGTAGTTGTCGCCCGCCGCGGTCGAGACCTTGGTCGGCCGCGACAGCGCGCCCGGCGCGTGGGCGACGTGGCTGTGCGAGTACTCGTGCGCCGAGTCTTCGTCCTCGGCCGTGAACCCGATCGGGTCGGAGGCCGGGAAGGTGCCCTCGACGGCCGCGTCGACGCGGGACAGGTCCTGGTCGGCGTTGGCGTAGTTCTCGAGGTCGCGGATGAACGTGGACTTCGCCACCGAAAGCTCCACCCGGTCCTGCGGGCGCTTCGGGCCCGAGATCGAGGGCACGACGGTGCCGAGGTCGAGCTCGAGGTACTCGCTGAACACCGGCTCCTGGGCCGGGTCGTGCCACAGCTTCTGCAGCTTCGAGTAGGCCTCGACCAGCGCGACCTGCTCCTCGCTGCGACCCGTGAGGCGCAGGTAGTCGAGCGTGACGTCGTCGATCGGGAACATGGCGGCGGTCGAGCCGAACTCCGGGCTCATGTTGCCGATGGTGGCCCGGTTGGCGAGGGGCACCTCGCCGACGCCCTCGCCGTAGAACTCGACGAACTTGCCGACCACGCCGTGCTTGCGCACCATCTCGGTGATGGTGAGCACCACATCCGTCGCCGTGACGCCGGCCGGGATGGAGCCGGAGAGCTTGAAGCCGACGACCTTCGGGATGAGCATGGAGACCGGCTGGCCGAGCATCGCGGCCTCGGCCTCGATGCCGCCCACGCCCCAGCCGAGCACGCCGAGGCCGTTGACCATGGTGGTGTGCGAGTCGGTGCCGACGCAGGTGTCGGGGTAGGCGCGGAGCACCTTGTTGCCGAAGGAGTCGACGACCTCGCGGGTGTACGTGACGCGGGCCAGGTACTCGATGTTGACCTGGTGCACGATTCCGGTTCCGGGCGGCACGACCTTGAAGTCGTCGAAGGCCGTCTGGCCCCAGCGGAGGAACTGGTAGCGCTCACCGTTGCGCTCGTACTCGATCTCGACGTTGCGCTCAAGGGCGTTCTCGGTGCCGAACAGGTCGGCGATGACCGAGTGGTCGATGACGAGCTCGGCGGGCGCGAGCGGGTTGATCTTGGTGGGGTCGCCGCCCAGGGCGCCGACCGCTTCGCGCATGGTGGCGAGGTCGACGATGCACGGCACACCGGTGAAGTCCTGCATCACCACGCGCGCGGGGGTGAACTGGATCTCGGTGTCGGGCTCGGCCGTCGGAACCCAGCCGCCGAGCGCCTTGATGTGCGCCTCGGTGATGTTCGCACCGTCTTCGGTGCGGAGCAGGTTCTCGAGCAGCACCTTCAGGCTGAACGGGAGCTTCTCGTGGCCCGGGACCTTGTCGATGCGGAAGACCTCGTACGACGAGTCTCCGACCTTCAGGGTGTCTTTCGACTCGAAACTGTTCACTGCCGACACGTCGACCTCACCTTCGCTCGTTCACGTCAATCTTCGTGCGCCGTCGCAACGGATGGCTAGCAAGGGCAGCCTAAGAGCCGCACCGCACGTCGTCAGAGGAAACTATCTTGACGTCAAGATAAATATACACCAGTCACTCGCGGTCGGAGACCAGGCCGCGCCGCCGCGCGATGCGGTACCAGGCCTCGATGCCGAGCGCCCCGAGCACCCCGATCCCGGCGGCGACGCCGAGCGCCGGCAGGCTGCTGACCTCCAGCGCGAAGAAGTCCCGCGAGAGCGGCACGAGGTAGGCGAGCACGAAGGCCGCGGTGACGGCGACGACCATGCCGAGCCGCCACGAGCTGAGCGGCCGGGCGAGCACGCAGAGCACCCAGAGCGAGACGAGGAAGAGCGTGATGCAGGTCAGGCTCCGTGCCTCGTCGAGCGGCACCAGCCGCAGCAGCACCGAGTACGCCGCCACGATCGCGGCCGACGCGATGACCCCCGACGGGATCGAGAAGCCGAGCACGCGCTTCAGCACCCCCGGCCGATAGCGCCGGCGGTTGGGTGCCAGGGCGAGGAAGAAGGAGGGGATGCCGATGGCCAGGGTCGAGACCAGGGTCATCTGCCGGGGCAGGAACGGGAACTTCCACAGCAGGAAGGCGCTGACCAGGGTCAGCACCACGCCGTAGACCGTCTTGGTGAGAAAGAGGTTCGACACCCGCTCCACGTTCGCGATGACGCGCCTGGCGTAGGAGAGCACGGTCGGCAGCCGGTCGAAGCGCCCCTCGAGCAGCACGATTCGCGACACCGCGCGCGTGGCCGGCGTGGCGTTGCCCATCGCGATGCCGAGGTCGGCATCCTTGATGGCCATGGCGTCGTTGACCCCGTCGCCCGTCATCGCGACCGTGCGGCCCTGCTCCTGCAGCGCGTGCACGACGCGCCGCTTCTGCTCCGGAGCGACGCGCCCGTAGACGCTCGCCGCCGCGAGCGAGGCGTCGAGCTCCTCGTCGGAGCGGAGGGTGCCCGCGTCGACGGCGCCCGCGCCACCGGCCAGGCCGAGCTCACCCGCGATCGCCCCGACGGTGACCGGGTTGTCGCCCGAGAGCACGACGACTCGCACCTCCTGCTGGTCGAAGTAGTCGAGGGTGGGTCGCGCATCCGGCCGCACCGTCTCGTGGAAGATCGCGATGGCGGCGGGCCGCACCCGCTCATCGAGCGCATCGCCGGCCTGCAGCTCGGCGTAGTCGGCGGCTTCGCCCTCGGCCCGCGCGAGGGCGAGCGTGCGGCGCCCGGTGGCAGCGGTCTCGGTGGCCCGGCGGAGGGCATCCGGATGCCCGGCCAGCAGTCGCTCGGGCGCCCCGAGCAGCCAGGTCTGCCGCACCCCGACCCGCTCGAAGGTGAGTGCACTGAAGGCGCGGCGCGAGCTGAACGGCAGGCGCTCGAGCACCGTCTCGCCGTCGTCGGCGAAGTGGGGGCGCAGCGCCTGCGCCGTGGGGTTCGCCGCGACGTCGTGGGCGATGAGGCCGAGCACGACGTCGATCTCGTGCTCCGAGGCCTGCGGGTAGAGCGTGATCAGGCGCTCGAA
>BADC01000122.1 GCA_000333435.1 Corynebacterium-like bacterium B27
ACCAGGAAGAGACCCTGGCAGTCACCCCGCGCCGAGATCGCCGTGAGCCCCGACGCCTCCGCTTCGCCCAGCTGAGAGGGGATGCCGAAAGCCGAGTCGACCTGTCCCGTCTTCACGGCGTTCAGTCGCGCCGTGCCATCCGAGAGTACCCGCACATCGACCTCGTCGAAGGGGAACGCCTCCGGGTCGTAGTAATTGGGGTTGCGCGTGAAGGCGTAGACGTCGCCGCGGCGGGTCTTGTCGGTGTCGAGAACGTAAGGGCCCGTCCCTGCCGGCACCGTGGCGAGGTCGGCATCCGCCACCTCCGAGTTGGTGATCATGCCGGCGACGAGGGCGAGGTTGTGGGTCAGCGCCGGGTCGGGTGCCGAGAGGGTGAGCCGCACCGTCGTGTCGTCCACCGCATCGAAGGCGGTCACCGCGGCCAGAGCGCTGGCGCGCGGTCCGTTCGAGGCTTGGAAGCGCTTCAGCGAGGCGACCACGGCGTCGGCGGTCAGCGGAGTTCCGTCGGAGAACTCGACCCCCTCCCGCAACGTCAACTCGAGCACGGTGTTTCCGGCGTCCGTGTACTCCCAGGAGGTGGCGAGCATCGGCTGCAGCTGCCCCTGGTCGTCGAGCCGGATGAGGGTGTCGTACGCGGGCTGCAAGTACTGCATGTAGTGCCCGACATCCGATTGGGCCGGATCGAACGAGGCGACGTCGACGAGCGCACCGATCGAGAGCGACTCGGTGGGCGAGGCATCGCTGCCTCCGCCGCCGACGCATCCGGTCAGCGCGAGAGCCAGGGCGGAAGCCACGGCAATGCCGCGGAGAACCGATTTCGAAGACACAGCATCCTCCTTGAAGTGTGAAAGGCGATCTCGCCACAAGTCATCTTGTAAGAGATGTTGATATATGTCAATACGAGAAGTGGCGGAGTCAGCGGATGACGGGATCGGAGCCGGCGGCAAGGCTTCTCAGGTCATGCCGGCGGGCCGCTCCCTCCCAGTCGCCCGGGCTCGTGCAGGCGAATGCACCGCAGAGCACCGCGGTCTCGAGCCGGGTCTGTGGCGAGCTGCCGCGCGCGCGCTCGGCCAGGTATCCGGCCACGAATGCGTCGCCGGCGCCGACCGTGTCGACGACGGCCACCGGCGTGGCGGGCAGGGCGTGGCGCCCTCCGTCGATGAGTGCACGGCAGCCACGTTCGCCGAGCTTCAGCACGGCCTCGCGCGCGCCGAGATCCCGCATGCCGTCGAGGAGCTCGTCCTCGTCGTGCGCACCCGGCACCAGGAGCCTGGCCTCGTCGTCACCGGCGAAGACGACCCTGGCCCGGCGCGCTATCGACCGGTACAGCTCGGCGGCGTCGCAGTGGCGCCTCAGCGTGGCGCGATGATTGACGTCGAACGAGACCGGGACTCCGGCCGCCTCGGCCAGGTCGAGAGCCCGCTGCACGGCAGCGTCGGCCGAGGGCGAGAGCGACGGCGTGATGCCCGTGAGATGCAGCAGGCCGGCGCCGGCCAGCCAATCGCCCGGAAGGTCGTCAGGGGCGAGCCTGCTCCCAGCGCTGCCGGCACGGTAGTAGCGAACGCGGGACGGACCGACGGGATGGTGCTCCTTGAGCATCAGTGCGGTCGGGGCTCCGTCGTCGACGATCGCGGTGACCCGCACACCCTCCGCCCGGAGCTCGCGTCGGATGCGCTTGCCCACGTCGTCGTCGCCGATTCTGCCGAGCCATTCCGCCGACGCGCCGAGGCGGCTGACGCCGATGGCGACATTGGATTCGGCTCCGCCGATGCCGAGCCGAAGGCTGACCGCGAGCTCCACGCTCTCCTGCGGCGTCGGCTGGACGAGACCGAGCGACTCTCCGAGCGTGACGACGTCAACCATCTCCGGCGGGCCCTCCGAGCAGCGCCACAGCAGCGCGAGCGCGATCGCGCACCTGCTGATAGAGGTCGTCGCCCCGAAGAGTCGGCACGAGCCAACTCACCCCGACGGCGAACACGGCCGGATGCGCGAGATACAGTGGCGCCGATCCGTCGTCACCCCACCG
>BADC01000121.1 GCA_000333435.1 Corynebacterium-like bacterium B27
GCGCCCGCCGTCGGGTGCGCGAGGCGTGCGCGATGCTCTCGCCATCCCACCAGATGCCACCCCCCGTGACCGGTGTTAGGCCGAGGATGGCGCGGCCGATGGTCGACTTGCCCGAGCCGGACTCGCCGACGAGCCCCAGGGTCTCCCCGCGTCGGATGTCGAAGTCCACTCCCCGGACGGCGACGAACGGCGAACCTCGTCGGCCGGGGTAGCTCACCTCGAGCCCCGTCACGCTGAGCAGCCTGGCCGCGTCGTCGAACGGCCTCCGCTCCCGTGGGGGCAGGTGGGCGGGTGCTGCCGCGAGCAGCGTGCGGGTGTAGCTGTCCGCGGGTGCGGCGAAGAGCCGTCGCGCGGGCGCCGATTCGAGCACACGGCCGCTGCGCATCACCACGACGTCGTCGCAGATGTCTGCCACGACCCCGAAGTCGTGGGTGACGATCACCACGGCGATGTCGCGTTCGCGAATCAGCGAGCGCAACAGGTCGAGCACCTCCGCCTGCACCGTCACGTCGAGTGCTGTGGTGGGTTCGTCGGCGATGATTAGGACCGGATCGCATGACACGGCGCCGGCGATGAGCACGCGCTGTGCCATTCCGCCGGAGATCTGGTGGGGGTAGCTCGCGAGGGTGCGGTCGGGATCGGCGATGCCGACCCGTGCCAACAGGTCGCGGGCACGGGCCTTGGCGTCCCTCCGCGACAGGCCCAGGTGGCGGCGGATGGGCTCGATCAGCTGGGAACCGATGGTGAAGCTGGGGTCGAGATTCGACATGGGTTCCTGCGGGATGTACCCGATCTCCCGGCCCCGGAGGCGCGCCAGTTCTGCTGGCGGGAGCCGCACCAGGTCCCGGCCGCCGAAAGAGACGCTCCCGCCCACCACCGCGCCGCCGGGCGCGAGAAGGCCTAGCACCCCGAGGACGGTCTGCGTCTTGCCCGAACCCGATTCGCCGACGAGACCGAGCACACGGCCACGGTCCACCGAGAAGCCGACGCCGTCGACGACCCGGCGGTCGGCGCCGTCCAGACGGTACTCGATCTCGAGCCCGTCAACCGCGAGCAACGCCCCCGAACTCGGCGCGGCCGGTGAGCCGTCCGGCTGCACGCTGGGGCGGCGGCGACGCCGGGTCGGCACCGCGCCGTCGCTCAGGAGATCGCGGGCGACCGAGGCGAGCAGGATGAGGCAGAGCACGGTGACCGTGATCGCGACCGCTGGGGGTACGAGCAGGAAGGGAGCGTTGTAGATGTCCTTGAACGCGTCTCCCAGCATCCCGCCCCAGCTCGCCGCACCGGGCTCGCCGATGCCGATGAACTCGAGGCCCGCTTGCACGATCAGCGCGACCCCGAAGATGAACCCGGTCTGAATGAGGGCCACCGGGAGGACGACGCCGAGGATGTGCCTGCCCATGATCGACAGATCGCTGATGCCCGACACCTTCGCCGCATCGATGTACAGCTCTCGGCGCACGTCGATCGCAGCCGCGCGCACCGGGCGGAACATCGCCGGCACCATCAGCACGCCGAAGACGGCCATGACGGCGATCGGGCTGGAACCGATGATCACCGAGACCGCCAACAGGGCGACGATCGCGGGGAGGGCCTGGATGAGATTCGACAGCCAACCGGCCACCGCATCGAACCGGCCCGCGTAGTAGCCTGCTGCGAGCCCGAGCGGCACACCCAGCACGAACGTCACCGCGGTCGCGGTGAGCCCCGCCAGCAGCGTCACCTGTCCACCGTAGAGCAAGCGGCTGAGCACGTCGCGGCCCGACGAGTCGGTACCGAGCAGGTGGCCTGGTCCGGGTGGCTGCCGAACGGCGGAGACGTCGGCGAATCCGGGGGCCGGCAGTGCGAACAGCGGCGCGAGCACGCAGACGAGCACCACTATCAGCAGCACCAGCGCCGGAACGAGCATGCCGGGGCTGCGCAGCAGCCGGCGCACCGCCGAGGGGCGGGGCGCTGTGGTGAGCGCCACGGCGAGGGTGTCGGGCGGAACGGTCATGAGCGAACTTTCGGGTTGAGCCAGGCGTACGCGAGGTCCATCAGGAGATTGACGACGACGACCGCGATCACCACCGTGATGACGGCGCCTTGGATGACGGGCTGGTCCTGCTGCGTGGCGGCGCCGACGGTCAGCGCGCCGATGCCGGGCAGCGCGAACATGTACTCGATCACCACGGCGCCGCTCAGGAGACCGATGAACTGCAGCGAGAGCACCGTGAGAGCCACCGGCGCCGAGTTCCGCAGCACGTGCTTGAGATAGATCGACGCCGTGCCGAGTCCACGGCCGCGCAGAGTCCGCACGTAATCCTGCTGGAGGGTGTCGATCGCCGCGTTGCGCGTCTGCTGAGCGACCGCGGCCGTTGCGGCCACGGAGAGGGCGATCACCGGGAGGGTGATCGAACGCGCCCAGCCGACCGGGTCGTCGCCTAAGTCGACCCAGCCGGTGGCGGGCAGCAGTCGGAGGTTGAGGGCGAAGATCGTCACCAGCGCGATCGCCACGATGAAGTTCGGCACAGCGAAACCCAGGACGGCGAAGGGTTGGATGGCACTGTCGACCGCGCCGCGCCGCGCCGCGGCCCAGAGACCGAGCCCGATCCCGATCGCGCCGGCCAGCACGATCGCGACCACCGTGATCGAGAGCGTGATCGGCAACCGCGCAGCAATCGACTCCGCCACCGGCTGGTTGGAGAACCAGGATGCACCGAGGTCACCGGACAGCGCTCGCCCGACCCAGCCGATGTACGCGCTGAAGACGTTCTGATCCAGGCCCAGTTCGGCCCGTTTCGCGGCGACCTGCTCGGGCGAGGCCGTCACCCCGAGGATCGATCGCGCGGGATCCCCCGGGCTGAACCAGGTCAGCACGAAGCTGACGAACGAGAGCACGACGACCAGCACCGCTGCTGACGCGATCCGCTTGAGTACGAAGATGACCATGGCGACCTCGCGCTACTGCGCCGGCTTGTAGTTGTAGAGCGACGGCACGACCTGCTGCGGCTGCGGGGTGACCGTGACGTCCTTGCCCACGAAGGCGAGGTTGTCGACCACGTAGAACGGGTCGAACCAGGCCTGCTCCACCACTCGTGCCGAGAGCTGCTTGTACAACGAATCGCGCTCCTGGTCGTCGGCGACGGCGATCTTCGACATGAGGTCGGTGATCGTGGGGTCGTCGACGTGGAACGGGTTGAATGTTCCGTCGGCGCTGAGGAGAAGAGTCGCGTCGAGCCAGTTCTCCGACGCTCCCCAGCTGAAGACGAAGGCGGGGTAGGTGCCTAGAGGAAGGGGGCGAGCCCGGCCGA
>BADC01000120.1 GCA_000333435.1 Corynebacterium-like bacterium B27
GGCAGGCGCGGCCTCCACGGTCATTCCGGGAAGGATGGCGTGGATCACCGGCGGCAAGAACTGCCGCCGGTATCCGAGCTCATCCAGAATGTCTCCGACCACCGGGGTGTAGAGCTCCGACCGGATCGCGTCCAAGCGTTCCTGATCGTGTTGTTCCATCGTCATCGCGCTGGTCCTTCCTGCGTGTTCCGGCGTCTCATCGCACCACGGCCAGAACGCCCGCGCGCGGCACGCGCACCACGAACTCGTCGCCGTCGATGTCGAGTGCGCTCTCCCGGAGCTGGAGCACGTCGGGGTGATCGAGGTCGTTCTGCGCCCAGACATCCGGTCCGCTGATCCACCGCAGCCGTGCGGATCCTGTGCCCCAACCCCGCACCCGCACGTCGTGCTCGGCCTCGGGATCGGCGTTCACCAGGAAGAGGGCGCTGTGGTCGCCGTCGCGGGTGGCCGCGGCGGTGATCACGTCGGCCTCGCGGTCGGTGCGCAGCACCGGCGGGTTCATGCCGTTGTTCTCGACCCCCTCGAGCGCGGGAACGCGCATGCGCGCGCTGTCGACCGCAATCGGCAGCGCCTGCCCGGAGGCATGCTTCTCGTACAGCTGCGCCACCAGGAACGACACGGTCACGAACAGACGGTCGTCATCGGTCTGGATGGGCGCGAGGCAGTTCACCAGATGACTGAGAATGGCGATCGGCACCCGGTCGGCGTGGGCGACGAGTGCGTTGTAGCAGCCCGCGAAGAAGGCGGCGTTGCCGAGCGGATGGTTCGTCGAGAGATGGTCGTCGAAGGTCACCATGCGGTTCCACTCGTCGAAGGAGATGTCGATCCGCCGGTCCGAGCCGGCCACCTCGTCGATAAAGCGGATCGTGGTGTCGAACACGTCCGCGAGCAGTTGCGGGGAGGTGGTGAGCTGACGGAGGTCGTCGATGGAGGCCAGTGGTCGCTCGATCATGCCCGGGAAGTACCAGTGCACCGAGAGCAGGTCGATCACCTCGGCGCATTGTTCGAGCACGGCCCGGTTCCACTCCCTCGCGGGGTAGGGTGCCATGCCCCCGGGCTCCTCGTCGAACAGCACGCCACCGGCCTCGTTCATCGGCAGCCCGACGGCCACGAGCTTGATCGCGGGATCGACGGCACGCATCGCCGTCGCGAACTCCACCACCCGGCGCCCGTAGAGATCCGGAGCCGAGTGCGCGAACTCGTGCGGGCCCCAGGTCTCGTTCCCGATCGACCACCAGGTCACGGGCCGCGGCGAGTGGCGGTCGACGTTGCAGTAGCGCACCCATTCAGCAGCCTCTTCGGGCGTGCCGGTGCCCATGTTGACGACGAGGAAAGGCTCGGCGTCGACATCGAGGCAATACTGCAGGAACTCGTCCGTGCCGAGGAGGTTCGGCTCGGGCGGACCGATCAACCGGCCGATGTCCTCCGGTGTCGAGGCAAAGGTCGAGCTGGTGCCGAACCGCCGTCCGCT
>BADC01000119.1 GCA_000333435.1 Corynebacterium-like bacterium B27
CGAGCGGTCGAGGCGGCATTCACCATGCTGCAGGCCGAAGACCCGGAGAACCCGCTGATCGAGTCGCTCACCGAGATGCGGGGCTGGATGAAGGACCGCGAGTACGTGGCCACCGTGAGCATCCCCGCCGGACCGTTCTTCCCGGTGCGCGACGCAGCGCTGCGTTCGCATGCGAGCCAGGTCGCCCCCGATCATCCGTTCTTCTTCTGGCCGGGGGACGTGCAGCAGCGCGCCTGGCCGTTCGAGGACTTCCAGCTCGCCGACTCGCGGGTCGACGCACCGACGCCCGAGGCCGACCTCTTCGACGGGATCGAGGACGACGAGTGATCGCCACGTCCCTCCTCGTCGCGGCCGGCGCCGTGCTCGCCGACGACCAGGTCACCCCCGATCCCGACACCGTGACGCCCGGTGTGGTCGGCTTCATCGTGACGTTCCTCGTCGCCGTGATCACGGTGCTCCTGATCATCGACATGGTGCGCCGGGTGCGCCGGGTGAACTACCGCGACCAGGTGCGGCAGGAGCTCGAGGCTGAGCTCGCCGCGAAGCAGGCGAGCGAGAGCGGCGAGACGCCCACGGAGGGCCCCGGCCGCTGACGCCGCTGCCGGGTCAGCCGTTGAACGGCGGGGCGATCGCGAGCAGGAGGATGGCCGTCCAGTGGCAGAGGAAGGCCACCACGGTCAGCGTGTGGAAGATCTCGTGGAACCCGAATCGCCCGGGGAACGGGTTGGGGCGCTTCAGGCCGTAGGCCACCGCTCCGAGCGTGTAGGCGAGGCCGCCGACGAGCACGAGCACGAGCGACGCCGGGTTGGCCTGGAAGATGTCGACGACGTACATCACCGCCGCCCAGCCGAGCGCCAGGTAGAGGATGACGTACAGCCAGCGGGGCGCGTGAATCCAGAACACGCGGAATCCGATGCCGAGCAGGGCCCCCGCCCAGACGGCGCTGAGCAGCAGCACGCCCTTCTCCGGCGGCAGCGCCAGCACCGCGATCGGGGTGTACGTGCCTGCGATCAGCAGGAAGATGTTGGCGTGGTCGATGCGCTTCAGCAGCAGCTTCGTCTTCGGCTTCCAGTTGAAGCGGTGGTAGAGCGCCGAGTTGCCGAAGAGCAGCATCGAGGTGAGCATGAACACGGCGCTCGCCCACTTGGCCGGCGCGCCGTCGGCCAGGCAGATGAGCACGATGCCCATGGCGATGGTGAAGGGGAAGGTGCCCGCGTGGATCCAGCCGCGCCAGGTGGGCTTGAGTTCCGCCGCCGGATGCTCGATCACGTCCTCGAGCAGCGGGATCTTCGGTAACTCCGGGCCGCCGTCGGCGGGGGAGTCGCTCACCGCATCCGTCGACCCGGCGAGCTGGCTCGCCCGCGTCTCGGGGCCCGGGTGGGTGGGGGAGGGGGAGTCGGGGGACGCCATGCCGCCAGACTACGCCCGCCCTCCGCACGGGCGCTGGGAACGCACCGGGTGCCGGATGGCATCCGGGGGTGCATGCAGGTGGTGCCCGCCGGGAGCGAGTACGGTATCGGTGTGTCGAATCGCCAGCAGAAGGTCGGGAAAGGGCTGCTCTACCGTCTGTACCAGCGGCGCATCCGTCAGCACCTCGAGGCCGACGGGGTGGTGCTGCCGAAGCACGTCGCGATGATCCTCGACGGCAACCGGCGGTGGGCGAAACAGCGGTCACTCGGCACCGCGGCGCACGGTCACCGGGCGGGTGCGGCGAAGATCCGCGAGTTCCTGGTGTGGTGCGACGACCTCGGCATCGAGGTGGTGACGCTGTACCTGCTCTCCACCGACAACCTCAAGAACCGCTCCGGCGAGGAACTCACCGAGCTGATCGAGATCATCGCCGACCTCGCCGACGACATCTCGCGCTACCGTGACTGGCGGGTCAAGCACGTCGGGTCGGATGCCGGACTACCTGAACCCCTGATCGCCGCGCTCGACGCGGCCGAGGCCCGCACGGCGACGAACAGCGGGTTGCACGTGAACCTCGCCATCGGCTACGGCGGGCGGTCGGAGATCGAGGATGCGGTGCGCAGCATCATCCAGAAGCACAAGGCGCTCGGTCACGGGCTCGACGAGCTCGAGGCGGCCATCGACCAGGAGCTGATCGGCGAACACCTCTACACCGGGGGTCAACCGGACCCTGACCTGGTCATCCGCACCTCCGGCGAGCAGCGGCTGAGCGACTTCATGCTGTGGCAGTCGGCGCACAGCGAGTTCTACTTCATGGAGGCGCTCGGCCCGGATGTGCGCGAGGTCGACTTCCTCCGCGCGCTGCGCGACTACGCCCGGCGCCAGCGCCGCTTCGGCGGCTGAGGGGCGCCCATCGGCTGCGCCGATTGCGTTCGCGCCTCGTGAATTACAGGCGTGTAACACGAAGTTAATCCGATTCGGTGCGTGTCGTAACCTGCCGCGGGCGACACGGACGTAGGTTCGTCTCATCAGGCATGGCGCCTGATCGAAACGGCCACATAAGTACGTTTCGACACTCTGACTGTGGCCCGATCGCCGACTGAACCGAGCGCCGCGCGTTCGGAATTGGAGTGGATGTGGCCGAGCCCATGACTCACCAGACCAGCGGGACCAACACCGGAAAGGATGCACGAAGCACCACCCACCGCCCGAGCACGACATCGACGACCGAGGTGACCTACGTTCTGGACACCTCGGTCTTGCTGTCCGACCCGAAGGCGATCTTCCGGTTCGCCGAGCACGCGGTCGTCCTCCCGGTGATCGTCATCACCGAGCTGGAGTCGAAGCGCAACGACCCCGAGATCGGCTACTTCGCCCGGCAGGCGCTGCGCAACCTCGATGAGCTGCGCATCCAGCACGAACGACTCGACTTCCCGATCTCGGTCGGCACGGAAGGCGGGACGCTGCGGGTCGAGCTCAACCACTCCAACACCTCGGTGCTGCCCTCGGGGCTGCAGCTGGGCGACAACGACACGCGCATCCTCGCCGTGGCGATGAACCTGGCGAACGAGGGCTACGCGGTCACGGTGGTGTCGAAAGACCTCCCGCTGCGGGTGAAGGCGGCCTCCATCGGTCTGGCGGCCGAGGAGTACCGGGCCGAACTCGCGGTCGACTCGGGCTGGACGGGGCTCGCCGACATCACGCTCGGCTCCGACGAGATGTCCCGGCTGTACGACGACGAGGAGTTCGTGACGCCGCTGGTGCGCGACCTGCCC
>BADC01000118.1 GCA_000333435.1 Corynebacterium-like bacterium B27
CACATCGACCCGCTGCTCATGCAGCGCGTGATCAGTCACGGCCTCGCCGCATCCGACCGCTACCTGAAGCTCCGCATCATGCTGCCCGATCGGCCCGGCCAGCTCGCCCGCACGGCCGAGCTCGTGGCCGAGGCGAACGCCAACGTGGTCGAGGTGCTGCACACCCGGCACGGCAAGGGGTTGCAGATCAGCCAGGTCGAGCTCGAGCTGCACATCGAGACCCGCGGGCCCGACCACCGCGACCAGGTCATCGCGAAACTCCGCGACGCGGGCTACGAGCTGCGCCTCGAGGACTGACCTCCTCGCGGTCAGCCGGTGAAGGTCTCGACGTTCGTGACCTCGACGGTGATGTCGCGGCCGTTGGGGGCCGTGTACGTCGTCTTCTCGCCGATCTTCAGGCCCATGATGGCCGCGCCGAGCGGGCTCTGCTCGCTGTAGACGTCGAGGTCGGTGTTGCCCGCGATCTCGCGGCTGCCGAGCAGGAACCGCTCCTCACCGCCGGCGACCACGGCCGTCACGACGACACCCGACTCCACGACGCCGTGGCTCTCGGGCGTCTCGCCGACCTGAGCGGTGCGCAGCAGCTGCGTGAGCTGACGGATGCGCGCCTCGATCTTGCCCTGTTCGTCCTTGGCCGCGTGGTAGCCGCCGTTCTCCTTGAGGTCGCCCTCCTCGCGCGCCGCTTCGATGCGCTTCGCGATCTCGGTGCGGGCCGGCCCCGACAGTTCCTCGAGCTCGTTCGCCAGACGGTCGTACGCCTCCTGGGTGAGGAAGGTGACCTGCGTGTCTTCAGCCATCGGAATACTCCCTTTGAGCAGCAGTCGTCCGAGCCGAACCGGCCCGGACGATCAAGAAAGACTATGTGAGCCAGCAGTCGTAAATCAAACCCGTCGAGGCCAATTCGCTCGTGCGCACGGTCTCCGAGAACGAGCGGGTGGACTGGTCGGATGCGGGCAGATCGATGACCTTCCAGCCCACCACCGCGAACTTCTCGCTGAGCGCCTGCACCGCGCAACTGGCGGTGGCGCCCCGCGGCACGGTGACGTCGAACTCCACCTGCACGCTGCGGGAGTCGATGACGGTGTGCGCGGTGTCCTGCGTGGCGACCGTCGCGGAACTGCCGTCGAGCCCGGCCCAGATCACCCACACCAAGGCCACCAGCACCGCGCCTGCGCCGCCGATCCACGCGAACAGCCGGCCCCGCAGGCGGCGCCCCGGGGTGCGCCCGTAGCGTGCCTGCAGTTCAGCGGATTCGACGGGTGCGGCAGGCGACGTCGGCTGCGTCTCGTCGTCCATGCTCACGCGGCATACTCCCGGGGGAAAACAATTAGTCTTGGTGGTGGTCTGGTACCAGGCTAATTGCTATTCCTGAGGAGTTGAGACCGCTGACGTTGCGCCTCATGGCCGTGCACGCCCATCCCGACGACGAGTCGAGCAAGGGTGCCGCCACCTACGCCTACTATCTCGATCGCGGCGTGGACGTGATGGTGGTCAGCTGCACCGGCGGTGAGCGCGGCTCCATCCTCAACGAGAAGCTCGAGCCGCGATTCTGGGCCGAGCGCGACATGGGCGGCCTCCGCCGGGTCGAGATGGCGGCCGCGCAGGCCGCGGTGGGCTTCCAGCACCGCTGGCTGGGCTACGTCGACTCCGGCTACCAGGAGCCGGGCTCGGGCGACCCGGTGCCCACCAACTCCTTCGGCGCCATCCCGGTCGAGACCTCCGCGGCGCCGCTCGTGAAGCTCATCCGCGAGTACCGTCCGCACGTGCTCATCACCTACGACGAGAACGGCGGCTACCCGCACGCCGACCACATCC
>BADC01000117.1 GCA_000333435.1 Corynebacterium-like bacterium B27
GGGGCCCGTTGCGTGCAGTCTCGTCTTCGTGCGTGCGCAGCGACTTCTCGTGCATGGGCAACGACGGAGATTCGGGCCGTTGCGCGGAAACGACGGAGCTTCAGGCCGTAGTTAGCCGAATTCTCCGTCGTTTCGGCGGATGCGGATGCGGGTGCGGGTGCGGGCGGCGTCAGGTGGCGGCGAGCTCGGCGGCCAGGGCGGGGGCCAGGGTGCCCCGGGGCATGACCTCGACGGGGCCGAGGCCCTGCCAGGCGGCCGCGTCGCGAAGGAGGGCGGCGATGCGCGGGACGTCGTCCGGGACGAGTGAGGGCTCGGCCCACGCCGCCTGCACCCGCAGCACCCCCGCCTGCCGGTCGCTCTTGAGGTCGAGCCGGGCCGGGATGCGGTCGTCGAGCAGCACCGGCAGCACGTAGTAGCCGTAGACCCGCTTGGGCTGGGGCGTGTAGATCTCGATGCGGTAGTGGAAGTCGAACATCCGCAGCGCCCGGTCGCGCTCCCAGACCACCGGATCGAACGGCGACAGCAGCGCCGCCGCCGGCATCCGTCGCGGCAGCCGCGCGTCGCGGTGGAGCCACGCCGGCCGCCCCCAGCCCGGCACCGTCACCGGGAGCAGCTCGCCGGACGAGACCAGCTCCGCGATCGCCGGCTGCACGTCGCCCTGCTTCAACCGGAAGTAGTCGGCCAGGTCTTTCGCCGTGCCGATGCCGTGCGCGCGCGCCGAGATGGCCACGAGTTCGCGCACCGCATCCGCCCGCGGCACCGAGGCGTTGAGCACCGCCGAGGGCAGCACCTGCTCCGGCAGCGCATACGCCCGCTCGAACCGGACGCGCCCCGCCGACACCACATCTCCCTGCCGGAACAGCGTCTCGAGCCCCCGCTTCACGTCGGACCAGCCCCACCACGGCCCCTGCCGCTTGTTCGACTCGTGCTCGATGTCGCTCGCCCGGAGCGGCCCTTTCGCTTGGAGCTCTGCGAGCAACCACGCCATGGTCTCGGGATTCGAGGCGCCCCACGAGTCGGGGTGCGAGGCGTAGTAGGCGCGGTAGTCGTCTTTTCGCCACGCGAGCAGCGGCAGCGTCTCCATCGGGAGGAAGGATGCCTCGTGCGCCCAGTACTCGGTGACCGCACGACCGTAGGTGAGCTTGTCGAGCAGCGCCTTGTCGTACGCGCCGAGGCGCGCGAACACCGGCTGGTAGTGACTTCGTTCGTAGACGTTCACGGAATCGATCTGCAGCAACCCCAGCCGTCGCAGCAGCACGCCGAACTGGCGCGTGCCCGGCACCACCTGCCGGGCGGCGCCGAAGCCCTGCGCGGCCAAAGCGACGCGGCGCGCCAAAGCGGGTGAAATCGACTCGACCATCGGATACGACCCTATCGACAGCCCCCGACATCCGCCGTTCATCCGGGGTTCACAGCGGCGACCACGCCCCGACGACTGCCGGCCCTAACCTCCAGAACGTCGGCCCTTCCCGGCAGAGAACAGCACGCACACAGCGCGGGCGGCCTGGGGCCGCGAACCCCGTCACCCTGGAGGAACACTTGTTCACGAAGCGCATCGCGACCGTCGGCCTCGCCGTCGCCGCAGCCCTCGCCGTCGGCCTGAGCGGATGCTCGGCCAGCGCCGAGGCCGGCTCGACCGACAGCGGAACCGACGCCGCCACCGCCACCAGTCTCGACGCCTTCGGCGGCCTCGCCGGCCTCGAGGACGCCGCGAAGGCGGAAGGCGCGCTCAACGTCATCGCGCTGCCGCGCGACTGGGCCAACTACGGCGCCATTCTCGACGCCTTCGCCGAGAAGTACCCCGAGATCACGATCAACGAGGCCACCCCGGATGCCTCGAGCGCCGAGGAGATCCAGGCCGCGAAGAACCTCGACGGGCAGGACACCGCGCCCGACGTGTTCGACGTGGGCGCCGCGGTCGCCCTCGCCAACACCGACCAGTTCGCGCCCTACCAGGTGGCCACCTGGGCCGACATCCCCGACGCCCTCAAGGAGCAGAGCGGCCTCTGGGTCGGCGACTACGGCGGGTACATGGCCATCGGCTACGATCCCGACGCCGTGCCCGAGCCGAAGAGCCTCGACGACCTGCTCGGCGCCGACTTCAAGGGCAAGGTCGCCATCAACGGCGACCCGACCCAGGCCGGTGCCGCCTTCGCCGCGGTCGGCATGGCCGCGGTGCAGAACGGCGGGGGAGTCGACGACTTCCAGCCCGGCATCGACTTCTTCGCCGAGCTCAACAAGGCCGGCAACTTCGTGAAGATCGACCCGACCCCCGCCACCATCGCGTCAGGCGAGACCCCGGTCGTCTTCGACTGGGACTACCTCAACGTCGGCTACGGCAAAGACCTCGAGGGTCAGCGCAACTGGAAGGTCACCATCCTCCCGGGCGACGGCTACGCCGGGTACTACAACCAGGCCGTGAACAAGGATGCCCCGCACCCCGCGGCCGCCCGCCTCTGGCAGGAGTTCCTCTACAGCGACGACGCCCAGAACCTGTGGCTGGCCGGCGGTGCCCGCCCGGTGCGCGCCGACGCGATGGCCGAGGCCGGCACCATCGACAAGGAGTTGTTCGCGGCCCTGCCCGAGGTCGACGGCGAGACCGTCGTGCCGGATGCCGACCAGGCGGCGACCGCATCCGCTCTGCTCGGTCAGAAGTGGGCTGCGGCCGTCCAGTAGGGCGGCAGCAGAATGAGCGCAGGGACGACCGATGACTGACACGATCACCTCGACGGTCGTCCCTGCGACCCCGCCGGCGCGGATGCCCGCGGCGGCGGCCGCGACCGGCAGCACCCCTCGTCGGCGCCTCCGGGTGCCGGGCAGCGTTCTCGGACTCGTTCCGTTCGCGGCCTACATCCTGCTCTTCCTCGGCCTCCCCACCGTCATCGCCTTGGCCACCGGGTTCCTCGACGGGGACGGCGCGTTCACCTGGTCGAACCTGACCGCGCTCGGCAACCCGGTGGTGCTGAGCGCGTTCGGCAACTCGCTCTGGCTCTCCGCCCTCACCGCGGTGGTCGGCGCCCTGATCGGGGCCCTGTTCTGTTACGCCATGATCGGCGCGGCTCCCACCGGCGCCCTCCGCGCCGTGGTCGACGCGGCCAGCGGTGTGCTCGCGCAGTTCGGCGGCGTGATGCTCGCGTTCGCGTTCGTCGCGACGATCGGCATCCAGGGCATGATCACGGTGTTCCTCCGCGACAGCCTCGGCATCGACATCTTCGCCGACGGCGTGTGGCTCTACGACACGCCGGGCCTCATCCTGCCCTACATCTACTTCCAGGTGCCGCTCATGATCATCACCTTCGCGCCGGCGCTCGAGAGCCTGAAGCCGCAGTGGGCCGAGGCGAACGCCATGCTCGGCGGCTCCACCCTGAGCTACTGGCGGCACATCGGCGTGCCCGTGCTGCTGCCCTCCTTCGTCGGCTGCCTGCTGCTCCTGTTCGCCAACGCGTTCTCCTCGTTCGCCACGGCCGCGGCGCTCACCAGTCAGGGCTCGCAGATCGTGCCGCTGCAGATCCGTGGCGCCCTCACCAGCGAGACCGTGCTCGGCCAGGAGAACCTCGCCGGGTCGCTCGCGCTCGGGATGATCGTGGTGATGGTGATCGTCATGTCGGCCTACTCGGCGCTCATGCGGCGGGCCGCGCGGTGGCAGCGATGAGCCGGATCGTGGCGGACGTGCATCCGGGCCCCGGCCGCCGCACCCGCTGGATCATCATCGGCGTCATCGGGCTGCTCTTCCTCGTCCCCGTCGTCGCCATGATCGAGTTCACCCTGCGCAAGGGTCTCGGCGGCGGCTACGACCTCAGCCGCTGGATCGCGGTGTTCAGCGGCGGCCTCGGCCCCGAGTACAAGCCGATCTTCACCGGGCTCGGTAATTCGTTGCTGCTCGCGGTGGTGACGGTGGCCGTGATGCTCGTGCTCCTCGTGCCCACGATGGTGCTGGTGCGCATCCAGTTCCCGAAGCTGCAGCGGATGCTCGAGTTCGTGTGCCTCGTGCCCATCACCATCCCCGCGATCGTGCTCGTGGTCGGGCTCGCGCCGGTGTACTCGGTGATCGCCCGCCTGTTCGGGAGCGGCGTCTGGACGCTCGCCTTCGCCTACGGCGTCATCGTGCTGCCCTACGCGTACCGCGCCATCCAGACCAACCTCGCCGCGGTCGACGTGGTGACGCTCAGCGAAGCCGCGCGCTCGCTCGGCGCCGGCTGGCTGACCATTCTGTTCCGGGTCATCGTGCCGAACCTCCGGCGCGGGCTCCTCGCCGCCTCCTTCATCTCGGTGGCGGTCGTGCTCGGCGAGTTCACCATCGCCGCGCTGCTGAACCGGGTGAACCTGCAGACCGCGCTCGTGGTGGTGAACAAGGCCGATCCCTTCGTCGCCGTCATCTTCGCTCTGCTCGCGCTGGCGTTCGCCTTCGTGCTGCTCATCGCGATCGGGCGCATCGGCGGCCGGCCGCACTCCTCCCACCGCTCGAAGAAGGCCCCGGCATGACGCTCTCGATCTCCCGCCCCGCTCCCGCGCCCGCTGAAGCCCGCTCGCCGGGTTCGCGGGTCGAACTCCGCTCGATCGTGAAGGAGTTCGCGGGCGGCCACCGCGGTCTCGACGGCATCGACCTCGCGATCGAGCCGGGCGAATTCGTGGCCCTGCTCGGGCCGTCGGGCTGCGGCAAGACGACGGCGCTGCGGGTGCTCGCGGGGCTGGAGGCCGCCACCAGCGGCACCGTGCTGATCGACGACGCGGATGTCTCGCGGCTGCCCGCGCGCAAACGCGACATCGGCATGGTGTTCCAGTCGTACTCGCTCTTCCCGCACCTGACGGCCCTCGCCAACGTCGAGTTCGGGCTCCGGATGCGCAAGGTCGACGGCGACGAACGTCGCCTCCGCGCCGGCAACGCGCTCGAGATGGTGGGTCTCGGCTCCTTCGGCGGCCGCTACGCGCACGAGCTCTCCGGCGGCCAGCAGCAACGGGTCGCCCTGGCCCGTGCACTCGTCACCGAGCCGCGCGTGCTGCTCCTGGACGAACCGCTGTCGGCGCTGGATGCACGGGTGCGGGTTCAGCTGCGCGACGAGATCCGGCGCATCCAGCAGGACTTCGGGATCACCACCCTGTTCGTCACTCACGACCAGGAGGAGGCGCTCGCGGTCGCCGACCGGGTCGCCGTGATGCGAGCGGGCACGATCGAGCAGATCGGCGCGCCCGAGGACCTCTATGCGCGCGCGGCCACGCCGTTCGTGGCCGAGTTCGTGGGCCTCAGCAACCGGCTGCGTGCCACCGTCGAGGGCGGGTGGGCCGAGTTCTGCGGCGTTCGGCTGCCGCTGCTCGACCCGGCCACCCCGGACGGTGAGGCGATCGTGTTCGTGCGGCCGGAGGACATCCGGTTCGCCGCGGCCGGAGTGCCGGTCGACGTGGTGTCGACGAGCTTCCTGGGCGCGTTCCGGCGCACCGCGGTGGCGCTCGAGGACGGCACGGTGCTGTCGGTGCAGCACGCCGCCGGATTCGTGCCCGAGGTCGACGCGCGGCTGCACGTCGAGTTCGATCCGGCTCCCGTCACGGTCAAGCCCTGGGAGTCGTGAGCGCGCCGTCTGACGCATGCGGGCGGCTGCATACATCCGCTCCTAGACTTGGCTCATGTCCGACACCGAGCCGGCTCGCCGCGGCGGCCTGAAGCGCAGCAAGACGACGCTGTCCGGCCCGCGCGGGCGTTCGCGCAGCGGTGACGACTCCGTGCCGCTCGGCATGCGCATCGCGGGCGCGTGGTCGTGGCGCATCCTCGTGGTGCTGGCCGTGCTCGCGGCGCTGGTGTTCCTCATCATCCAACTGCGGCTGCTCATCATCCCGCTGCTGGTGGCCGTGGTGCTGTCGGCGTTGCTGGTGCCGTTCAAGAACTTCCTGGTGCGGCACCGGTGGCCGCGCTGGGCCGCGATCGCGGTGGCCGAGCTCAGCACGATCGTGGTGGTGGCGGGCCTCGTCTTCCTGGTCGTGACCCAGGTCACCTCCGGCTTCGACGACTTGCGCACGCAGTCGATGAACTCCTACAACGACCTCAAGGCCTTCCTCGCCGACTCAGCGCTGCACGTCTCGGAGAGCGACTTCAACTCCTACGTGGCGCAGGCCTGGGCCGCGGTGCAGCAGGACAGCGCGGCGCTGCTCTCCGGTGCCGCGGCGGTGGGTTCGAGCGTCGGGCACGTGCTCACCGGTGTGCTGCTGACCCTGTTCTCCACCCTGTTCATCCTGATCGACGGCTCGCGCATCTGGGCCTGGCTGGTGCGGCTGTTCCCGCGCCGGGCGCGGGCGGCGACGGATGGCGCGGGCAAGGCCGGCTGGGCGACGCTGCAGAGCTTCGTGAAGGTGCAGATCCTCGTCGCCTCGATCGATGCGGTGGGCATCGGGCTCGGGGCCTTCATCCTGCAGGTGCCGCTCGCCATCCCGATCGCGGTGCTGGTGTTCCTCGGCTCGTTCATCCCCATCATCGGTGCGGTCGTCACCGGGGCGGTCGCCGTGTTCATCGCCCTCGTCTACAACGGGCCGGTCATCGCCCTCATCATGCTCGGCGTGGTGCTGCTCGTGCAGCAGATCGAGGGGCACGTGCTGCAGCCGCTCGTGATGGGCACGGCCGTGCGCGTGCATCCGCTCGCCGTGGTGCTCGCGGTGGCGGGCGGATCGATGGTCGCCGGCATCGCCGGGGCCTTCTTCGCCGTGCCCGTGGTGGCGACCCTCAACGTCATGATCAACTACATCGCCGGGGGCACCTGGCGCGACCCCGCTCTGCGAACCCGTGAGGAACCACCGCTGAATGTCTGAGTCCGACACCACTTTCGCCGGCCCCGCCCTGGCCGACATCGAGAACGCCCGGGAGCGGGTGGCCAAGGCCGCCCAGGTGACCCCCATGGAGAGCTCGCGTTACCTCGCCGAGATCGTGGGTTCCCCGGTGTACCTCAAGTGCGAGAACCTGCAGCGCACGGGGTCGTACAAGATCCGTGGCGCCTACAACCGCATCTCGTCGCTGAGCGACGCCGAGAAGGCGGCGGGTGTGGTCGCGGCGTCGGCCGGCAACCATGCCCAGGGCGTGGCCTTCGCGGCACGCGAACTCGGCATCAAAGCCACCATCTTCATGCCGATCGGTGTGCCGCTGCCGAAGCTGCAGGCCACCCGGCACTACGGCGCCGACGTCATCCTGCGCGGGCATTCCGTGGAGGAGGCGTTGCGCGCGGCGGCCGAGTTCTCGCACGCGACCGGTGCCGTCATCATCCCGCCGTTCGACCACATCGACGTCGTCACCGGCCAGGGCACGCTCGGCCTCGAGATGCTCGACCAGGTTCCGGATGCCGACACCTTCGTGGTCTCGATCGGCGGCGGCGGGCTCATCTCGGGCATCGCGAGCGCCGTGAAGCAGCGAGCGGCAGCGGAGGGCCGCACGGTGCGGGTGATCGGCGTGCAGGCCGCCAACGCGGCGCCCTACCCGCCGTCGTTGGCCGCGGGCGAGCCCGTGCAGATCACGACGAGCCCCACCATCGCCGACGGCATCCACGTGGCGAAGCCGGGCATCCTGAACTTCGAGATCATCCGCGACCTCGTCGACGAGGTGGTGACGGTCTCGGAGGCCGACATCGCGCGGGCGCTGCTCGTGCTGC
>BADC01000116.1 GCA_000333435.1 Corynebacterium-like bacterium B27
CTGCTGGCGTCGCCGGTCCCGCTCATCATCCTCACCCGGTGGTTCCAGCTGCGCTCGCAGCGGATGTTCCGCCGCACGCGCGTCGTGTCGGCCCGGGCTCATCGTGCACTTCGTCGAGACCATGACCGGCATCCGTGCCGTGAAGGCCTCCCGCAAGGAGAAGCGCAACGAGGCCGAGTTCGGTGAGCTCGTCGAGGACTACCGCGAGGCGAACGCCCGCGTCATCAAGCTGTTCGGGGTGTACGACCCGGGGCTCGTGCTGATCGGCAACGTGGCGGTGGCCGTGGTGCTTCTCGTGGGCGGCTTCCGGGTGGTCGACGGCGGTCTCGAGATCGGCGTGCTGCTCGCCGCGGTGCTCTACACCCGGCGCTTCTTCGACCCGATGGAGGACATGGCGATGTTCTACAACGGCTACCAGAGCGCCACGGCCGCGCTCGAGAAGATCTCGGGCGTGCTCGAGGAACAGCCGAGCGTGCCCGACCCCGAGCGCCCCGTCGACCTCTGGCAGTCGACCGGCGCCGTCTCCTTCGACGACGTCGAGTTCGGGTACACCGCCGACCGGCCGATCCTGCCCTCGTTCGACCTCGTCATCCCGGCGGGGCAGACGATCGCCCTCGTCGGGTCGACCGGAGCGGGCAAGTCGACGCTCGCGAAGCTGATCTCCCGGTTCTACGACCCCACCCGGGGCCGGGTAACGCTCGACGGCATCGACCTGCGCGACCTGCACCCGAAAGACCTCCGCCGCGCGATCGTGATGGTGACGCAGGAGGCGTACCTGTTCTCGGGCACGGTCGCCGACAACATCGCCATCGGCAAGCCCGAGGCCAGCCGCGACGAGATCATCGCCGCAGCGAAGGCGGTGGGTGCCGACGAGTTCATCCGGGGGCTGCCGAACGGCTACGAGACCGACGTCAACAAGCGCGGCGGCCGGGTCTCGGCCGGGCAGCGGCAGCTCATCTCGTTCGCGCGCGCCTTCTCGCCGACCCGA
>BADC01000115.1 GCA_000333435.1 Corynebacterium-like bacterium B27
GCGCGGTGCCGTCGAGCCCGGCGACACCGAGCACGAGCTGCACGAACGCATCAAGTCCGTCGAACGCGAACTGCTGGTGCAGGCCGTGCTAGACATCGCCAACGGAGCAGTCGACCTCGAGGAGATAGCAGCACGATGAGTGGCCCCCAGCACGACCCGAGCCTCTACACGCACCGCGACCAGGTGCCGATCAGCCGGGCGCTGATCTCGGTCAGCGACAAGACGGGGCTCGTCGAGCTGGTGCAGGCGCTCGCGGCGGCCGGCGTCGAGATCGTGTCGACCGGGTCGACCGCCAAGACCATCGCCGAGGCCGGCGTCGCGGTCACGGAGGTGTCGAGCGTCACCGGGTTCCCCGAGTCGCTCGACGGCCGCGTGAAGACGCTGCACCCGGGCGTGCACGCCGGCATCCTGGCCGACCTGCGGCTCGAGTCGCACAAGCACCAGCTCGCCGAGCTCGGCATCCGGCCGTTCGATCTCGTGGTCGTGAACCTCTACCCCTTCCGTGAGACGGTGGCCTCGGGTGCGGCCCCGGATGCGGTGATCGAGCAGATCGACATCGGCGGGCCCGCCCTCGTGCGTGCGTCGGCGAAGAACTTCGCGAACGTCGCGATCGTGGTGTCGCCGTCCCGCTACGCCGACGTGGTGGCGGCCCTCGGCGCGGGTGGCACCGGGCTCGAGGTGCGGCGCGGGCTCGCGGCGGAGGCCTTCGCGCACACCGCGGCCTACGACGGCGCGGTGGCCGCGTGGTTCGCCGAGCAGCTGGGCGCGGCGCCTGCGCCGGCGGATGCCGCCGAGCCGGTCGCCACCGCGACGGATGCGGCTGCCGCCTTCCCCGACTCCCTCGCGGTGTCGGCCACCAAGGCCCAGACCCTGCGCTACGGCGAGAACTCGCACCAGCAGGCCGCGCTCTACGTGCGTGACGGCGGCCACGGCATCGCGCAGGCCGTGCAGCTGCACGGCAAGGAGATGTCGTACAACAACTTCGTCGACGGCGACGCCGCCGTGCGCGCCGCCTACGACTTCGCCGAGCCCGCGGTCGCGATCATCAAACACGCCAACCCCTGCGGTATCGCGGTGGCCGATCCGGATGTCCCCGACGCCATCGCGTCGGCCCACGCCAAGGCGCACGCGTGCGACCCGGTGTCGGCGTACGGCGGCGTCATCGCGGCCAATCGCCCGGTCACGCTCGCCATGGCCGAGACGGTGAAGGACATCTTCACCGAGGTGCTCATCGCACCGGCGTTCGACGCGGATGCGCTGGAGCTCTTGCAGACGAAGAAGAACCTGCGCCTGCTCACCCTGCCCGAGGGGTACGGGCGCGAGGGCGTCGAGCTGCGGCAGATCAGCGGCGGCTTCCTCGCGCAGACCCCGGACGTGTTCGACGGCTTCGACAGCTCGACCTGGACTCTCGCGGCCGGCGAGCCCGCCGACGCCGAGACGCTCCGCGACCTCGAGTTCGCGTGGAAGGCCTGCCGGGCCGTGAAGTCGAACGCGATCCTGCTCGCCAAGCACGGCGCATCCGTCGGTGTCGGCATGGGGCAGGTGAACCGCGTCGACTCGTGCCAGCTGGCCGTGACGCGTGCCGGTGATCGCGCCGCCGGCTCGGTGGCGGCGTCGGATGCGTTCTTCCCGTTCGCCGACGGAGCGGAGGTGCTGATCCGTGCGGGCGTGAGCGCCGTCGTGCAACCGGGCGGCTCGGTGCGCGACGCCGACGTCATCGAGGCGGCGCGCGCCGCCGGGGTGACGATGTACTTCACCGGCGAACGGCACTTCTTCCACTGATCCCACTCCGAGCCCGCGTTCACCGGCCTCGCTGGAAGCGCCCAGGCAGTATCACCTAAGGTCGTCACATGTCATCGTTCCGGCTCCGGTCGCTCACCGCGTCGGTGGCCGCTGCCGCCGTGATCGCGGTGGTCGCGCTGGCAGCGGCCGACCTGGCCTATTTCGTCGCGAACCAGATGAACGCGCAGGCGTTCGCGGTCTACACGGGCTACTTCTTCGACTCCACGGTCATCCTGTTCGTGCTGTCCGCCGTGTTCGGGCTGGTGGGTGCGTACCGTCGCTGGTACACCGCGCTCATCGCCGGCGTCGTCTCCTCGGTGATCGCGACTGTCGTCGGCATCGGACTCGGTGCGCTCGGCGAGGGCATCGGCATCGGGCAGATGGCGGTGCCCCTCCTCGGCACCGTGATCGGGACCAACCTCGTGTTCAAACTCGCCGCGGTGATCACCTCCGTCACCCTGGCCCGCCGCATCCACGCCCATATCGCGATCGACGAGCAGCAGGAGGTGCTGCGCAAGAAGTACGTGCTGTTGCGCCGCCCTGCGGAGTCCCTCCCGCAGGGCATCGTCACGCACCTCGAGCGCAGCGAGATCGACGTCGATCTCGCCGAGGAGCAGTGGGAGGAGTACGTCGCGGCGCTGACCGGCGGCGGCTGGGACCCGGTCGAGGTGCCCACCGCGGACGACCTGCCCGATTCGGTTTTCATCGAGGACACGGTGGTGATGTTCGGCGCCCTCGCGGTGCTGGCGAGCCCGGGCGCCGAGTCGCGGGTGGCGGAGCTGCCGGCGGTGGAGGAGAGCATCCGCTCGCTCGGCATCGAGACGAAGCGCATCGAGCGGCCCGGAACGCTCGACGGCGGCGACGTGCTGAAGGTGGGCACCACCGTCTTCGTCGGCCGTGGCGGCCGCACCAACTCCGACGGCATCCGGCAGTTGCGCAAGATCCTCGCGCCGCGCGGGTACTCGGTGGTGGCGGTGCCGGTCACCAAGGCGCTGCACCTGAAGAGCACCGTGACTGCCCTGCCCGACGGCACGGTGATCGGCTACCGGCCGTTGGTCGACGACCCGTTCATCTTCGACCGCTTCCTCGAGATGCCGGAGCCGAGCGGGGCGCACGTCGTCGTGCTCACCGACGACACGGTGCTCGTGGCCGCCAGCGCGCCCGAGTCGGCGCGCTTGATCGAAGGGCTCGGCTACCGCGTCATCTCGGTCGACATCTCGGAGTTCGAGAAGCTCGAGGGCTGCGTCACCTGCCTCTCGGTGCGTGTGCGCTGAGCCGCCACCGAATTTGGTATTGCGCTGCCGGTGGGCCCGGCTATAGCCTGTAAGGCTGCCGCGACGCCCACCCCCGGAGAGGGGGTGTTCAGCACGCCCCGACGACGCCGGTCGGGGAATCGAGTTGCGCGGCTGCGCGTTGTGCCACGAGCGCGACGTTCGCTTTCTACGAGGATGCACGATGTCTGAGACCACCAGCCCAGCCGCCACCGGAACGGTGGCCACGCTGAAGCGGCTGCACCCGTTCGTGCGGCAGGCGCTGCCGCGCATCTACGTGGCCATGGTGGTGTCGCTCGGGGCCAGCGTGGTGGCGCTCGCGATCCCCCAGGTGCTGCAGTGGATGGTCGACGGCCCGCTCGCCGACGGCGACGCGAGCCAGATCTGGCTCGCCGCCGGCATCGTGCTCACCCTCGGCGTGCTCGAGGCGCTGCTCATCGGCGCGCGTCGCGCCCTCGTGCTCACCCCGGGAACGCATGTGGAGGCGCGGATGCGCAACGCGCTCTACGCGCAATTGCAAGACCTGCCCGTGGCCTTCCACGACCGCTGGCCCAGCGGGCAGCTGCTCTCGCGTGCCGTGAGCGACCTCAACCTGATCCGCCGCTGGCTCTCGTTCGGGCTCGTGCTGCTCGTCGTGAACGTGCTCACGCTCATCGGCGGAATCGTCATCCTGCTCTCGCTCAACTGGGTGCTGGGGCTCATCTTCGCGGCGGCGGCGGTGCCCGTCATCGCCTACGGCCTCGCATTCGAGCGCAAGTACTCGGATGTCGCGCGCCGCAGCCAAGACCAGGCCGGCGACCTGGCGACGAGCGTCGAGGAGTCGGTGCACGGCATCCGCGTGCTGAAGGCCTTCGGCCGGAGCCGGTACGCGCTCAAACGATTCGAGCGACAGGCCGAGCAGCTGCGCGGCACCGAGATCGAGAAGGCCAAGGCCATCGCGGGCATCTGGCTCTACCTCACCCTCATCCCCGACCTGGCGTTCGGGCTGTGCCTCGTGGTGGGCGTGTGGCTGGCCTCGACCGGGGCCTCCTCCGTCGGCCAGCTCGTGGCGTTCTTCGCCACCGGCACGGTGCTGCTCTTCCCGATCTGGTCGATGGGCTACTTCCTCGCCATGACGCTCGACGCCAAGACCGCCACGTCGCGCTTCTTCGAGGTGATGGACTCGGTGAACACGATCGAAGATCCGGCCGAACCCGTCGCCATCGTCGACGGGCAGGGCGAACTGCGCTTCGACGACGTGCACTTCCGGTACCAGGACGCACCCGAGTCGTTCCCCGACCTGATCGACGGCGTCACCCTCACGGTACGGCCGGGGGAGACGATGGCTCTGGTCGGGCTCACCGGCTCGGGCAAGTCGACGCTGACCGCGCTGACCACGCGCCTGTACGACGTCACGGGGGGAGCCGTGCGCGTCGACGGGGTGGACGTGCGCGAGCTCAGCCGCGACGATCTGCGCAGCCGCATCGCGATGGCGTTCGAGGAGGCGACTCTCTTCAGTCAGACCGTGCGCGAGAACGTGCTGCTCGGCCGGCCCGACGCCTCCGAGGAGGACTTGCGGGAGGCGCTCGAGATCGCCCAGGCGACCTTCGTCGACGACCTGCCCCAGGGGCTCGACACGAAGGTGGGTGAGGAGGGGCTCAGCCTCTCCGGCGGCCAGCGGCAGCGCCTCGCGTTGGCGCGGGCCATCGCGGCGCGGCCGAGCATCCTGGTGCTCGACGACCCGTTGTCGGCGCTCGACGTCGACACCGAGGCGCTCGTCGAGGCGGCGTTGCGGCGCGTGCTCGCCACCACGACCGCCCTCATCGTGGCGCACCGACCCTCGACCGTCGCGCTCGCCGACCGCGTCGCCCTGCTCGAGAACGGGCGCGTCACGGCGGTGGGCACCCATTCCGAACTGCTGGTGAGCAGCCCCCACTACCGGTTCGTGATCTCGAGTTTCGACGCCGACGAACGTGCCGAACAGCGGGAGACGGATGAGCGTGCGGCAGCCGCACGACACGATCGCACCACGAAGGAGGTGGCGTCATGACCTCGGTGCTCGGGGTGGAGGGCGAGGAGCGTGACGACTTCTCGCGCACCGAGAGCCGCCAGATCCGGCAGCGCTCGCTGCGGCTGCTCGGCTCGCTCGTGCGCCCGATGCGCGGCCGGCTCGTGGTGAGCATCGTCGCCGTGATCATCAGCACGATCTCGCAGGTCGCCGGCCCGTCGATCATCGCCTACGGGATCGACACCGGCCTGCCGGCGCTGCTCGAACAGAACTGGCTGCCCGTGGCGCTCGCGGGGTGGCGTACCTGCT
>BADC01000114.1 GCA_000333435.1 Corynebacterium-like bacterium B27
CGACCTTTGCGCCTTCGGCGCCGGTGATGAACTTCTTGCGTCCGTTGATGACCCAGTGATTGCCGTCCAGTCTGCACGTCGTCCGCATCATCGACGGGTCGGAACCCGCGCCGCCTCCTTCCGCGGGTTCGGTCATGAAGAAGGCCGAGCGTGCTTTGCCCGAGACCAAGGATTCGAGAAAATGGGCTTTCTGCTCAGGCGAGCCCACCTTGCCGAGAAGATACATGTTCCCCTCGTCCGGCGCAGCCGTGTTGCAGGCGAGCGGGCCTAGCGGGGAAAGGCCCGTTTTGGTGAGAACG
>BADC01000113.1 GCA_000333435.1 Corynebacterium-like bacterium B27
CCGCGCTCCGAACGGCGCGCACTACGTGATCGACACCTCCCGCAACGGCAACGGCTCCGACGGCCAGTGGTGCAACCCGCCCGGCCGTGCCCTCGGTGCCATGCCCTCGGCGAGCCCCTCGGGCACGGCGCAAGACGCGAACCTGTGGGTGAAGCCCCCCGGCGAGAGCGACGGCACTTGCAACGGCGGCCCCGCCGCGGGGGAGTGGTGGGACGCCGGCGCCCTCGAGCTGGCGGCCGGCGCCGGCTGGTGACCGCGCCCTAGCCGCGCGACGGCACGATCGGCAGACCGACCGCGCCGCGCGCCATCTCGTCGATCAGACCGAGGGGCACGCTCTTGTCGAGCACGCAGAAGGCACCGGCCGCGATGGCGCGCTGCGGGTCGTCGGCGAGGGCGACCGTCGTCATCACGATCACCGCGGTGCCGGATGCACGGAGCGTCCGCACCCGCGACTCGACCGAGTTGCGGGTGCTCGACGCCGCATCCAGCACCACCAGGTCGGTGGGGAACCGGGCGTCGTGCAGGAGGTCGCCCCAGCTGGTCACCGTGAGCACTACGGGCAGCTCGGGGTCGTTCGAGCCGAGCCAGTGCCGGAGGCCCAGGGTGAACATCTCGTCGTTGCTGACGATCGCGACCTGGGCTCCTTCGGTCGGCGAAACACTCATCAGGAACCCCATCCGTTGGTACGATCGTGGCAATGGACATTCAAGCGGAACGACGCGTCGCGGTGATCATCGAAGACGATGCTGACATCCGCCACCTGCTGGAAACTGTTCTCACCCAGGCAGGCTTCGAAGTCGTGGCCACCGGCAACGGGCTCGAAGGGGTGCAGGCCGTG
>BADC01000112.1 GCA_000333435.1 Corynebacterium-like bacterium B27
CGGCTTTNAACGCTTGCGACGCGAAGCGCGGTACCCCCTGTCCTGGGGCGTAACTTTCGGTAACGTGTCTCTCACACAGCACCTGCGCACCTTGCAGGGCAGCAACTTGGAGGACATCTTGAGCATCAACCTGCGCCGTGCCACGCTGGCCGGCTTCGCCACCCTCGGGGTGGCAGCTCTTCTCGCCGGGTGCGCATCCGCGCCGTCCGACACGGCGTCGACGAGCGGCAGCGACACCGCGAGCGACTTCGTTCCCTGCATGGTCTCGGACTCGGGCGGATTCGACGACAAGTCGTTCAACCAGGCCGGCTACGAGGGTCTCACCGAGGCCGCTGACAAGCTCGGCGTCGAGCCGGTCACCGTCGAGTCCTCGGCCGACACCGACTTCGCCCCGAACATCGACCAGCTGGTCAGCGGTGGCTGCAACCTGATCATCTCGGTCGGGTTCCTCCTCGCCGACGCCACCAAGGCCGCGGCCGAGGCGAACACCGACGTGAACTTCTCGATCATCGACGACTCGTCCATCGACCTGCCGAACGTCAAGCCCATCGTCTTCGACACCGCTCAGGCTGCGTTCCTCGCCGGCTACACCGCCGCGAGCTACAGCAAGTCGGGCACCGTCGGCACCTTCGGTGGCATGCAGATCCCGTCGGTCACCATCTTCATGGACGGCTTCGTCGACGGCGTGAACTACTACAACCAGCAGAAGGGCACGAACGTCAAGGCCATCGGCTGGGACGTCGCCGCGCAGACCGGTTCGTTCACGGGTGGCTTCGCCGCCGGTGTCGAGGCCAAGACCGCCGCTCAGGGCCTGATCGACCAGGGTGCCGACGTCATCCTCCCCGTCGGTGGACCGATCTTCCTCTCCGCCGGTGAGGCCATCAAGGACTCGGGCAAGGACATCGCGCTCATCGGCGTCGACTCCGACAACTACGAGACCGCCCCCGACCTCAAGTCGCTCTTCCTCACCTCGGTGCTGAAGGGCGTCAAGGCGGGCGTCGTCGACGTGGTCGACACCTCCGCGGCCGGCAACTTCGACGCCGAGCCCTTCATCGGCACGCTCGAGAACGACGGCGTCGGCATCGCGCCGTTCCACGACTTCGAGAGCAAGGTCAGCCCCGACCTGCAGAGCGAGCTCGACGCGATCAAGGCCGGCATCATCGACGGTTCGATCAAGGTGGAGTCGCCCTCCACCCCGTAACATCGCCTCACCATCGGTCGGGGGGACCAGCCTTGCTGGTCCCCTCGACTTCGTTAAGAAAAGACCACTCAGCAGGTAGGTAGATTGACTCTATGAAGCTCGAACTCCGGGGCATCACCAAAAGGTTCGGTGCCCTCACTGCCAACGATCACATCGATCTCACCGTCGAGCCGGGTGAGATCCACTGCCTCCTCGGTGAGAACGGTGCCGGCAAGTCGACTCTGATGAACGTGTTGTACGGCCTCTACCAGGCCGACGAGGGCGAGATCGTGCTGGACGACGTGGTCCAGCACTTCGCCGGCCCGGGCGACGCGATGAACGCCGGCATCGGCATGGTGCACCAGCACTTCATGCTCATCCCCGTGTTCACGGTCGCCGAGAACGTGATGCTCGGCCACGAGCAGACCGGATTCGCGGGCTTCCTCGACCTCAACGCGGCCCGCAAGCGGGTGCGCGAGATCAGCGACCGCTTCGGCTTCGACGTCGATCCGGACGCCCTGGTCGACGACCTGCCGGTCGGCGTGCAGCAGCGCGTGGAGATCATCAAGGCGCTCTCCCGCGACGCGAAGGTGCTGGTGTTCGATGAGCCGACCGCCGTGCTCACCCCGCAGGAGACCGACGAACTGATGGCCATCATGCGCCAGCTCAAGGAGTCCGGCACCTCCATCGTCTTCATCACGCACAAGCTGCGCGAGGTGCGCGAGGTCGCCGACCGCATCACGGTCATCCGGCTCGGCAAGGTCGTGGGCGAGGCCTCGCCCACCGCCACGAACGCCGAGCTCGCCTCGCTCATGGTCGGCCGCGCGGTCGAGCTGACCGTGCACAAAGACCCCGCGCAGCCGGGCGCCCCGGCGCTCGTCGTCTCGAACCTCTCGGTGGTGGATGCGCGGGGCCAGGTGGTGGTGAACGACGTGTCGTTCGACGTGAAGGCCGGCGAGATCCTCGCCATCGCCGGGGTGCAGGGCAACGGACAGACCGAGCTGACCGAGGCACTGATGGGGCTGCAGGAGCGGGTGACCGGTGACATCACCCTCGACGGGAAGTCGCTCCGGGGTCTCTCGGTGCGGAAGGTGCTCGACTCGGGCGTGGGCTTCGTGCCGGAGGATCGCAAGGAGGACGGCCTGGTGGGCGAGTTCACCATCGCCGAGAACCTCATGCTCGACCGCTCCGACGGCGCACCGTTCGTGAAAGCCGGTGGCCTGCAGCTGTCCTACCTCAACAGCTTCGCTGAAGAGAAGTCGAAGGAGTTCGACGTGCGCTCGCAGGGTATCGGCACCGAGGTGGGCCGCCTCTCCGGCGGCAATCAGCAGAAGGTCGTGCTCGCCCGCGAGCTCTCCCGCGGATTGCGGTTGTTCGTGGCCGCGCAGCCCACCCGCGGCATCGACGTGGGCTCGATCGAGTTCGTGCACAAGCGCATCGTCGCCACCCGCGACGAAGGCATCCCCGTGGTGGTGGTCTCGACCGAGCTCGACGAAGTCGTCGCGCTCGCCGACCGCATCGCGGTGATGTACCGCGGCGGCATCGTCGGCATCGTGCCCGGCGACACCCCCCGCGACATCCTCGGCCTCATGATGGCGGGCGAAGTCCCCGCCGGGGTCACCCCTCTCGACCCGGAAGGAGCGGCCGCGTGAGCGACTCGCCCGTCAATCAGCCCGTCGCCCCGGCGTCGTCGGCCGTGCCGGCGCCCGGTGTGCCGGTGGCCGAGCCGCCGTCGCGCTGGCGGCAGACCTTCAACGAGATCATCGGCGGCAGCGTCATGATCTCCATCCTCGCCGTCGTGCTCGCGATGGTGGCCGGCGGTATCCTGATCGCTCTCACCGACGAGAACGTGCAGAAGGCCGCGGGCTACTTCTTCGCCCGGCCCGGCGACACCTTCGCCGAGATCTGGAAGTCGGTGTCGGGGGCCTACGTCGCCCTGTTCCAGGGGTCGATCTACAACTTCAAGCGCCCCGACTTCCTCGACCAGATCAAGCCGCTCACCGAGACGCTGACCTTCGCCACCCCGCTCATCGCGGCCGGCCTCGGTGTGGGCCTCGCCTTCCGGGTCGGCATGTTCAACATCGGTGGCCGCGGCCAGATGCTGATCGCCGCGGCCTGCGCGGGGTGGGTGGGCTTCACGCTGCACCTGCCGTGGGGGCTGCACCTCATCGTCGCGATCGTCGCCGGTGTGATCGGCGGCGGCATCTGGGGCGGCATCGCGGGCCTCCTGAAGGCGCGCACCGGTGCCCACGAGGTGATCGTCACGATCATGCTGAACTACGTGGCGTTCTACCTGGTGTCCTACCTCCTCCGCACGCCCATCCTGCAGGCGCCCGGGTCGAACAACCCCAAGTCGCCGCCGATCGATCCGACCGCGGTGCTGCCCGACATCCTCGGGCCGAAGTTCAACCTGCACCTCGGCTTCATCCTCGTGATCGCCGCCACGGTGTTCGTCTGGTGGCTGCTCAACCGCTCGGCGCTCGGCTTCAAGTTCCGCGCCGTGGGCATCAACCCGAACGCCGCCCGGGTCGCGGGCATCGACGTGAAGAACATGTACGTCTACGCGATGCTCATCTCGGGCGGGCTCGTCGGCCTCGCCGGCGTCTTCCAGGTGCTCGGCACCGTCACCACCGGGTTCTCGTCGGGCATCGACGCCGGCATCGGCTTCGACGCCATCACGGTGGCGCTCCTCGGGCGGTCGAAGCCGTGGGGCATCTTCATCGCGGGCATCCTGTTCGGCGCGTTCAAGGCCGGCGGATTCGCGATGCAGGCCTCGCAGGGCATCCCGATCGACATCGTGCTCGTGGTGCAGTCGCTGATCGTTCTGTTCATCGCGGCGCCGCCGCTCATCCGCACCGTCTTCCGGCTGCCCGACCCGGCCAAACCGCGGAAGCCCAAGGCGCCCAAGACCCCGGTCGTGGCCCCGGCACGAGAGGCGGTGGCGAAATGAGCGACGCACTCCCCGAGAACGTGAGCACCTCGAACCTCGCTCCGACGGGCGCCCTGCCGCCCACCGAGCACAACAAGCCCGACTCGACGCCCGGCCTCACGACCGTGCTGGTGAAGAGCTGGAAGGCGCCGATCGCGTTCGGCATCTTCGCGCTCGGCGCGATCATCCTGTTCGTGGTGTTCGGCCGCGACGGCGAGTCGACGTTCCGGCTGTCGACCGACTCCGACCTCATCCAGCTGCCCGAGGTGGTGCTGCCCACCCGTGCGACCGGCATCGTGGTCTCGATCCTGCTTGTGCTGCTCGCGGCGCTGAGCGCGTGGCTCGTGGCGACCGGGCGCAAGGTGCGGGTGTGGCTGATGGCCGTGTTCGCGGTGCTCTTCCTCGTCGCGTTCCTCACCTGGGCCTCCGCGGGGCAGACCATTCCGCTCCCCGGGCTCCTGATCGGAACCGTCTCGCTCAGCGTGCCGCTCATCTTCGGTGCGCTGGGTGGTGTGATCTCCGAGCGGGTCGGCGTGGTGAACGTCGCGATCGAGGGTCAGCTGCTGGCCGGGGCCTTCGTCTCGGCGGTCGTCGCATCCGTCACCGGCAACCCCTTCGTGGGCCTCATCGGCGCCGTCATCGCCGGCACCCTGGTGTCGTTCGTGCTCGCGGCGTTCTCGATCAAGTACCTCGTCGACCAGGTCATCGTCGGCGTCGTGCTGAACGTGCTCGTCACCGGGCTCACCTCGTTCCTCTACTCGCAGGTGCTCACCGCGAACCCGGATCTGCTGAACTCCCCGCCGCGCTTCGACCGGCTGCCGATCCCGCTGCTGTCGGAGATCCCGATCATCGGGCCGACGCTGTTCCGGCAGACGATCGTGGTGTACCTCATGTACATCGCGGTGGCGCTCGTGTTCTTCGGCTTTGTCAAGGACAAGTGGGGCCTCCGCGTGCGGCCGTGGGTGAGCATCC
>BADC01000111.1 GCA_000333435.1 Corynebacterium-like bacterium B27
GTGGTGGTGGACACCCCGGACGCGCTGCTCGTCACCACGAGCGAGCACGCGCAGCGGGTGAAGTCGGTGGTGGACGCGCTGCGGGCGGGGGGGTCGGGGGACGTGCTGTAGCTGCACTTCTTCGGGTTCGCCCGGCCTTCGGCTGGGCGGGCCCTAACTGCTCGCGCCGCCGCTTCTGCGGCGCGAGGCGACATGTTCGCGTTCGGTCGCTTCGCGGCCGAGCGCTCTCCCTGGGTCGTCGAGCGCGGCCCGCGGCCTGCGATCTCGTGCCGTGTGATGTGGGACTGCATAGGATTTGGGTATGGGTAGACGCGGGATTCTTGGGGTGGCAGCGCTCGCTGGTGCGGCGGTTGTGGTGGGGCTGGCGGGGTGTGCTCCTGCTCCGGTGAAGGGGACGGATGCGGCTACCTCGGCTGCGGGGGAGTACTGCGCTCGGATGGTGACGAACTCCGGGGGGCTCGACGATCGGTCGTTCAACCAGTCGAGTTGGGAGGGGATGCAGGCGGCCGAGAAGGAGTTCGGGATCGACGCCCAGGTGCTCGTCTCGACCGCCGAGACCGACCTCGCGCCCAACGTGACGCAGGCCGTCGACTCGGGGTGCGGGTTCGTACTCACCGTCGGGTACGAGCTGGCCGATGCCACGCTCGCGGCTGCCGGGGAGAACCCCGACGTGCACTTCGCCATCGTCGACGAGACCGTCGACGCCCCGAACGTCAAGCCCATCCTCTTCGACACCGCCCAGGCGTCCTACCTCGCGGGCTACTTGGCCGCCGGCGTCTCCAAGACCGGCAAGGTGGCCACCTTCGGCGGCGGCAACCAGCCGCCCGTCACCCTCTTCATGGACGGCTTCGTCGACGGCGTCGCGAAGTACAACGAGGTGCACGGCACCCAGGTGCAGGCCCTCGGCTGGGACAAGACCAGCCAGGACGGCGTGTTCACCGGCGACTTCGAAGACATCAACAAGGGCAAGACCGTCACGCAGGGCTTCATCGACCAGGGCGCCGACGTCATCCTTCCGGTCGCCGGTCAGGTCGGCGAGGGCGCGGCGAACGCGGCCGCCGAGGCGAGCGGCGTCTCGATCATCTGGGTCGACAACGACGGCTTCGACACCCTGCCCGCCGAGTACCAGCCGATCGTGCTCACGAGCGTCATGAAGAACACCGGCGACGCCGTCGTCGAGATCATCGGCGACGACCTCGACGGTTCGTTCTCGCCCGAGCCGTTCGTCGGCACACTCGAGAACGGCGGCGTGGCGCTCGCCCCATTCCACGACCTGGCATCCGCCGTGCCCGCGGAACTGTCCACCGAGCTCGACGGCCTGAAATCCGACATCATCGCCGGGAAGATCACCGTCGATTCG
>BADC01000110.1 GCA_000333435.1 Corynebacterium-like bacterium B27
GCCGAACGGCGAACGTTTGGGGCCCCCGGGGGAATCCATCTTGTGGCCATCAGTGCCCCCCTCGCTGAACACGTTGATGAGCTGACGCGGCGCGAAGCCGATCATCGTGACCACCCACAGGCCGATCACGATCCAGAACATCACCCGCTGGTACTTCGCCCCCTTCGACCACAGGTCGATCAGGATGATGCGGATGCCGTTGAACGCGTGGAAGACGATGGCCGCCACGAGAGCCAGCTCACCGAGCCCCATCAGCGGGTTCTTGTACGTGTCGATGACCGCGTTGTAGGCCTCGGGAGCGACCCGCACCATCGCGGTGTCGAGCACGTGCACGAGTAGGAAGAAGAAAATCGCGACCCCGGTGATGCGGTGCAGCACCCACGACCACATGCCTTCGCGGCCGCGGTACAGGGTGCCTGCTGGCCGCCGCGGTGTCATCGTTCCCGCCGTATTCATGGCCACGAACAACCCTCCTTGGCTTCAGTAGGATTCGCGATCGCCCGCACGTCGAACGGTGCGCACTCGATCCACGACCAAGTGCAGTCTACGCTCAGAAATGGCCGGATGCTTGTAAGGCGTACCTAATTTGTATACAGCAGGGCGCATCCGTCGCTCCCGCGAAAACACAGGGCGAGAAGGCTTGCGAATACCCGGTTGTATTCAGGCGTGTGAGCCGACCGGAGTGCGCCTGCGCGCCTTCGCCGGCGTGCTCACCGAGGCGTAGTGCTGCAGCAGCTCGCTGCACAGAGCCTCCCACGACTTGCCCAGCACCGCCCGCCGCCCGGCCTCGCCCATGCGCGACCGCAGCGCCGGATCGTCGACCAGCGAACGGATGCCCGCCCTCAGGTCGTCGGGGTCGGCCGGGTCGAAGAGGTAGCCGTTCTCGCCGTGCCGCACGAGGTCGAGCGGGCCGCCGGCGGCCGGCGCCACGACCGGGAGCCCGCTGGCGTGCGCCTCCTGGAGCGTCTGCCCGAAGGTCTCCTCGGTGCCGGTGTGCACGAAGACGTCGAAGCTCGCGTAGGCGTCGGCGAGCTGCTGGCCGGAGAGACGGCCGAGGAAGGTGACGGGCATCCCGCGCAGGAGGGAGCGGATGCGGTCGTCGCTCGGCCCGTCGCCCACGATCGCGAGGTGCAGGTTCGGCAGTCCGCGGAGCGACGCGAGCCGTTCGAGTCCCTTTTCTGGTGCCACCCGGCCGACGTAGCCCACCACGACGTCGCGGTCGGGGTCGCCGGGCTGGCCGCCCGCCAGGAGGGTGTTGAGCGCGCGGGCTGCGGGGCGCATCCGGTTGTTCGGGTGGTAGCGCACGAGGTCGACGCCGCGACCCCAGAGCGCGAGGCGCTCGACGCCCGCCCGCTCGAGGTCACGCTGCGAGGCGAGGGAGGGGACGAGGGTGAGGTCGGCGCCGTCGTGGATCCAGCGCACGACGCGCCAGGCGAGTTTCGACGCCGAACCGAGGCGGTTGCGCTTGGCGTAGCCCGCGACATCCGTCTGGAAGATGGCGACGGTGGGGATGCCGAGGCGGTTCGCGGCCGCGATGCCCTGCGCGCCGAGGAGGAACGGCGACGCCGCGTGCAGCACATCGGGCGCGAACTTCGCGATCAGCCGCGACACCTGGGCGTTCGGGATGCCCATCGGGAACTGGCGGTAGGCCACCGACGGCACCTGGTGCACCGGGAAGCCGCGGTAGTGCGACGGTGAACCGGCCGCGGGGGCGATCACGATCGCCTCGTGACCGTTGTCGGCGAGGTGATCGAGCACCTTGCAGACGCTGTTCGTGACTCCGTTGACGGTGGGGAGAAAGCTCTCGCTGATGATCGCAACTCGCATCGGTGCCTCCGCAGGTCGGCGTGCGGCCTCATCCGGCCACGACTCGACGGTAGGAAGACGACATGGACCACCGGTGACATCGAGGTGGCGCGTCGGTGAGCGTCTGGGGGTGTCATCGGCGCTGGGTAGGCTGTGCGCATGAATTCGACTCCCTCCGCCCTCGACCGGCTGTACAGCGTCATCCCGGCCGGGGGGATCGGGTCCCGGCTGTGGCCGCTCTCCCGCGCCGACGCGCCGAAGTTCCTGCACGACCTGAGCGGGTCGGGGCAGAGCCTCCTGCGCGACACCTGGGAGCGGCTCGCCCCGTTGTCGGGCGAGCAGCGCATCATGGTCGTCACCGGCCGCGCGCACCGCGCCGCGGTGGAGGACCAGCTGCCGAACCTGGCCGACCAGAACGTCGTGCTCGAGAGCGAACCGCGCGACTCCACGGCCGCCATCGTGCTGGCCGCCGCCATCCTCGAGCGCCGTGAGCCCGGGGTCATCGTCGGCTCGTTCGCCGCCGACCACGTCATCACGAACCCCGAGCGCTTCCGCGCCGCCGTGGTGCAGGCGGTGGCCGTGGCCGACGCCGGCTACATCGCCACCATCGGCATCACACCGACGGATGCGGCGGTCGGCTTCGGCTACATCCGCACCGCCGAAGAACTCACGATCGACGGGGCGCCGCAGGCGCTGCGCGTGGACAACTTCGTCGAGAAACCCGACCTCGCCACGGCGCGGCGCTACCTCAAGTCCGGCAAGTACCTCTGGAACGCGGGCATGTTCATCGCCCGCGCCGACCGGCTGCTCGCCCAGCTGGGCGAGACCGAGCCCGAGCTCCTGGCGGGCATCCTCGAGCTGGCGGAAGCGTGGGACACCCCGCAGCGCGGCGTCGTGGTCGACCGGGTCTGGCCGACGCTCAAGAAGATCGCCATCGACTACTCCATCGCCGAACCCGCGGCGGCCGCCGGCGGCCTCGCCGTCATCCCCGGCGACTTCGACTGGGACGACGTGGGCGACTTCGCCTCCATCGCCAAGCTGCACAGCGCCGGGCGGGGGAGCGAGCTGGCCATCCTCGGCAAGAACGCCCGCGTGCTCGCCGACTCCTCCAGCGGCATCGTCGTGTCGCAGTCCAAGCGCGTGATCAGCCTCATCGGCGTGCACGACATC
>BADC01000109.1 GCA_000333435.1 Corynebacterium-like bacterium B27
CAATCGATCAGGTGCTGCCGGACCGGCGGCGCTGGAAAGCGTATCGATGCTTTCTGTTCATTTTCCCCAGCTACGCTCAGCATTCTCTTGGAAGATACGAAAAGTTCCACTCTCTTAGTTCACATGTAAGAACGGTTTTCTCGCTATGACAAGTGCGCCCGTAACGAAGTCGCGCCTTCGCATTCTCGCTGTGGAATTCGTGCGGTTCGGCCTCGTGGGCGGCGTCGGTTTCGTCGTGGATGTGGGGGTCTTCAACCTCCTGCGCACCACCGTGATGGATCCGTCCCACATGCACGAGGGCCCGGTCATCGCGAAACTCATCTCCACCGCCCTCGCCATCCTCGTGAACTGGCTCGGCAACCGGTACTGGACGTTCAAAGAGCGCCGCCGCGCCGACATGCTCCGCGAGAGCATCGAGTTCTTCGCGGTGAGCATCGCGGGAATGGGCATCGGCCTGGCCTGCCTGTGGTTCTCGCACTACGTGCTGCACTTCACGTCGCTGCTCGCCGACAACATCTCCGGCAACGTGATCGGCCTGGCGCTCGGTGCGGTGTTCCGCTTCGTGCTCTACCGGGTGTGGGTGTTCGGCGAGCACCGGGTGCGGGTTCCGGATGCCCGGGTCGAGGCCGCCGGGAAGGCCACCTCGATCTCGTGAACCGAGTCTGGTAGGTTCGGCAGCAATCAACTGGCACCAACAAATTCAACAAGCCTTCGAACAGCAGCGGGAGAGTCCGCCCGAGAGCCGTCGGGTCGGCGCCGTAGGAGCAATTCCTCTCCGGGAAACTCTCAGGCCCCAGCACCGCTGCCGTTGGGCGACTCTGGAGAGCGAGTTCCGGCGGGGCACCTGCCGCCGGCGTTCCACCGACGGGGCAAGCGGCGATCGCCGCGGAATCTCTCAGGTCAGGTACAGAGCGGAAGGGGACACCCAGCGGCGCGAGCACGCGCCGACCTCGAATGGAGTCCCGTGACGCTCAGCATCTTCGATCTCTTCTCGGTGGGCATCGGCCCATCGAGCTCCCACACCGTCGGTCCCATGCGCGCTGCGGCATATTTCGTCGAGGGTCTTCTCGACGGCGGCCGCCTCGACGCGGTGGAGGCCGTGCGAGTCGACCTCTACGGCTCGCTCGCGGCCACCGGGCCCGGGCACGGCACACCCACCGCGGTGCTGCTCGGGCTCGAAGGGCTGCGACCCGAGACCGTGACGCCGGCCAAGGTGGATGCGCGGCGCGCCGCCATTGCGGCCGACGGCGTCATCCGGCTGGCCGGGCGGCTGCCGATCGCGCTGACCGAGCGCGACGTGGTCATGCATCCGCTCACCGTGCTGCCGCGACACACGAACGGCGTGCGGTTCACCGCGTTCGGGGCGGACGGGGCCGTGCTGGCCGAGGAGACGTACTACTCGGTCGGCGGCGGGTTCGTGGAACGGGAGGGCGATGAGGGCGCGGCCGCACGGGGAGGCGGTGGTGCGGCAATCACAGCGCCCTTCCCGTTCCGCACGGCCGCCGAGCTGCTCGAGCACTGCCGGGTTCGGGGGGTCGGCTTCGCTGACGTCATGCTGGCCAACGAGGTCGCGCTGGCCGGTGATGGCGAGGGGGCGGCGGCGGAGGTGACGACGCGGCTGCTGGGCATCCGGGACGTGATGGACGAGTGCGTCGCGACGAGCCTCGCGCGCTCCGGGGTGCTGCCGGGAGGGCTCCAGGTGCGCCGGCGTGCGCCCGAGTGGCGGGAACGGCTGCGGGCGGCCGACCCGAACGGTGCGCCCGAGTTCTGGCAGGAGTGGGTGAACCTCGTGGCCCTCGCGGTGAACGAGGAGAACGCGTCGGGTGGCCGCGTGGTGACAGCCCCCACCAACGGTGCGGCGGGCATCGTGCCGGCCGTGCTGCACTACGCCCGCACGTACCTGCCGGAGAACGGGCCCGACGACGACGAAGTCTGCGTGCGGTTCCTGCTCGCCGCGGCCGCGGTGGGTGTGCTCTACAAGGAGCAGGCGTCGATCTCGGGCGCGGAGGTCGGGTGCCAGGGCGAGGTGGGCTCGGCGTCGTCAATGGCGGCGGCGGGACTCGCCGAGGTGATGGGCGGCACCCCGGAGCAGGTCGAGAACGCGGCCGAGATCGCGATGGAGCACAACCTCGGTCTCACCTGCGACCCGATCGGCGGGCTGGTGCAGATCCCCTGCATCGAGCGCAACGCCATCGCCGCCTCGAAGGCGATCAACGCCGCCAAGATGGCGCTCTGGGGCGACGGCAGCCATCACGTCAGCCTCGACCAGGTGATCACCACCATGCGCGAGACCGGACGCGACATGAGCGACAAGTACAAGGAGACCGCGCTGGGCGGCCTCGCGGTCAACGTCGTCGAGTGCTGAGCCCGGGGCGCGCGGCTACTGTGGAGGAGTGAGCGCGGGCGGAACGACGGGCGGTGCCGGCGGCATGAGCGACCCCGGCCCGGGCCCCCGCGCGCGCTGGCGGTCCGTGGCGCAGGCGTCGATGGCGCCGGTGCGGTCGTTCCAGGCATCCGCTCGCACGCCCCTGCTCCAGGTGCTGAAGACCGCGGCGGCCGCCATCATCGCCTGGGTGGCGTGCTCGTTCATCGCCACCGACGAGCCGCCGATCTTCGGGGCGATCGCGGCGATCCTCGTGGTGCAGCCGAGCGTGAACCAGTCCTTCAGCCGCGCGGTCGAACGCTCGATCGGCGTGATCGTCGGGGTGGTCGTCGCCTACACCGTCGGGTTGATCTTCGGCGCCCCGAGCTGGCTGATCCTCGCGGCCATCGTCATCTCCCTGCTCGTGGGATGGGCGCTTCGCTTTCCGCAGTCCTCCACCGTACAGGTGCCCATCACGGCCATCCTGGTGCTCTCGGTCGGCGCGCAGACGCCCGGCTACGCGGTCGAGCGCATCATCGAGACCGTCGTCGGCGCGGTGATCGGCGTGTTCGTGAACTGGCTGATCGTTCCGCCGCTCGCCGTGCAGCCGGCGCACGACGCGATCGCCGGCCTGGGCCGCGAGGTGGCCGCCATCATGGACAAGCTCGCCGAGGTGCTGACCGCCCCGAGCGACGAGAAGTCCCGCACGCTGCTGCTCGTCGAGGCCCGGCTGCTGCGGCCCATGCAGGCCCGCGCGACCGCCACCCTCGAGACGGCCGAGGACAGCCTGCGCTTCAACCCGCGCCGCTCGGCGCACCGCCAGGTGCTGACGACGGACGCGGAGCTGCTGTCGATGCTCGGCCGCGTGATCACGCGGACCCTCGGCATGACGCGGTCGATCAACGACCACTACGACGACAGCCTGCGCGACGAGCCGATGGTGACCTCCATCGCCGAGGAGCTCCGCCGGGCCGCGCACGACCTGCGGCTGGTGATGGAGAACGTGGCGCTGCCGGCCGGCGAGGAGGAGCGGCTGAGCGATTCGGAGCCCGCGCTCACGGCGCCCATCCGGGCGCTCTCACCCGATCCGGCGCACTGGATCCTCATCGGCTCACTGCTCGAAGACCTCCGCCGGGTGCGGGAGGAGATCGTCGGGGCGGTCGACGACCTGCACTGAGCGGTAGCACTGAGCGTCTGCACTGAGCGTCAGGACCGAGCGTCAGCCGGCGGTCGGCACACCGCCGGTCTGCACGCCGGGGTGGTCGCGCTCGAGGCTCGCGCCCTCGATGTCGACGTTCGGCAGCACCCGGTCGAGCCAGCGCGGCAACCACCAGGCCGAGCGGCCGAGGAGGTGCATGAGTGCCGGCATCAAGAGCATCCGCACCACGAAGGCGTCGATCAGCACCCCGAACGCCATTCCGAAGCCGAACGAGCGGATGATCGTGGAGTCCGAGAAGATGAAGCCGCCGAACACCGACACCATGATGAGCGCCGCAGCGATCACCACCGAGCGGCCGGCCCGGAAGCCCTGCGCCACCGCCAGGCGGGCGGGCGAGCCGTGCACGAACGCCTCGCGCATGCCGGAGGCGAGGAACAACTGGTAGTCCATGGCCAGGCCGAACAGGATGCCGACGAGGATGATCGGCAGGAAGCTCAGCACCGGACCGGTGTTGTGCAGCCCGATGAGCTCCGCGCCCCAGCCGAACTGGAACACCGCGACGGTGAGGCCGTAGGTGGCGAACAGCGACAGCACGAATCCGCCGGTGGCGATGAGCGGCACCAGGAGCGAGCGGAACACCACGATCATGATGATGAGCGACAGGCCCACCACCACGATCAGGTAGAGCGGGAGCACGTCGGCGAGGGCCTCGGAGATGTCGATGTTGATGGCGGCCTGCCCGGCGACGCCCAGCACGATGTCGCCGGTCGGCCCGTCGACGGCCGGCAGCGAGCGGATGCTCTGCACGAGCTGCTCGGTGCTCGCACTGTTCGGGCCCTCGGCGGGCAGCACCTGGAAGGCGAGCAATGTGTTGTCATCGGCGGTGGCGACCGGCGCCACGGCCACCACGTCGGCCTGATCGGACAGCGTCTGCGCCACGTCGACCTGGGTGCGGAGGAGATCGTCGTCGCTCAGGCCCGCGGGCACAGTGGCGCTGACCAGCAGGGGGCTGTTGGCTCCCGGTCCGAACTGGGACTCCACGATCTCGAACGAGCGGTAGCTGGTCGAGCCCGCCGGCTCGCTCGACCCGTCGGGCAGACCGAGCCGCATCGAGAGGGCCGGGATGGCGACCACCAGCAGCGCGGCGATCGTGGCCACCACGGTCACGACCGCGCGGAGGGTGCTCATCGGCTTCACCGCGACGGTGGCGTGCTTGGCGTGCCCGATGCTCGCCCGAGCACGCCGGCTGAGCAGGCGCTCGCCGACCCGGCCGAGCACGGCCGGCGCGAGCGTGATCGCCACCAGCACCGCCACGGCGACGCAGACCGCGCCGACCGTGCCCATGAGGCCGAGGAAGGGCACACCCGTCACGTTGAGGGCGAGCAGCGCGACGATCACGGTCGAGCCGGCGAACACGACCGCGGTGCCCGAGGTGCCGGTGGCCAGGCCGATCGACTCGCGCACGGGCACACCGGCCAGCAGCTGTTTGCGATGGCGGTTCACGATGAAGAGGGTGTAGTCGATGCCCACGGCGAGGCCGAGCATGACGCCGAGCACCGGGGTGACGGATGCCATGTCCACGAGACCCGAGAAGGCCAGGCTCGCCGTCACCCCGACTCCGACACCGACCAGCGCGGTCACGATCGGGAGGGCCGCCGCCACGATCGAGCCGAGCATCACGATCAGCACGATCGCCGCGAAGACGAGACCCGCCGCTTCTCCGACCCCGAAGATCTCCGGGATGCCCTGGGCGATGTCGGTGCCGAAGTCGACCGTGGTGCCGTCGACGGGTGAGTCCTCGAAGTGGGCGATGGTGGCCTGCTTGACCTCTTCCGGCAGGTCGAGTCGCGGCTCGGTGAACGAGACGTTCACGATGGCGGCGGAGCCGTCGGCCGAGACGACGCCGATCCCGTCGGCGAGGTCGCTCAGCGTCTGCCCGAGCTCGGCCTTCGCCGCGCCGGCCTCGAGCTGCGTACGCTGCTCGTCGAGGGTGGCCTGCTGCTCGGCGAGCGCGTCGAGCTGCGCGGTGAGCTGGGCCTGCTGGGCGTCGAGGGCGGCGAGCTGCTCGGGCGGCGCGCCGCCGGCCTCGGCCTGAGTTCGGGCATCCGTCAGCTGCTGCTGCGCCGCATCGAGCTGGGCCTTGCCGGCGTCGAGCTGCGCCTGGCCGGCGTCGAGCTGAGCACGGCCGTCGGCAAGCTGCTGCTGCCCGTCGGCCAGCTGCTGCGCCTGGTCGGCCTGCTGCTGGGCCGCGGCGAACGGGTCGAGCACGGAGGCGACGCCGTCGAGGTCGCCGGCGCTGGCCGCGAGGTCGGAGATGGCCTGCTTCTGAGCATCCGTGAACGGCTGGCCGTCGGTGGTCTGGTAGACGACCGTTCCGGTGCCGCCGGCGGTGTCCGGCAGCTTCTCGGCCAGCTCGTCGATGACCGCGCCCGAGGCCGTGCCGGGGATGTCGAAACTGTTGCTGAGGGTTCCGCCGAGGGTGAGGAAGGCGGTGACGGCGAGGCCCAGGATGACGACCCAGGAGGCGATGACCGCCCAGCCGCGGCGGGCCGCGAACGAGCCCAAACGGTACAACAGCGACGCCATCTGATCTCCTCGTTCGGGCGCTCGACGGCGCTCGGTCCGTTCCCGTCCCTGAGCATACGCGACGTCTCGTCTAGAGTCTGACGATATCCTGAACCGATGAGTGACCACAGAGCCGGCCCCACCCGCAGCGCCGCGGCCCGGGAGTCGATTCTCGATGCGACTGCGCGGCTCTTCCGGGAGCAGGGGTACGACCATTTGACCATCGAGGGGATCGCGCGGGCGGCGGGGGTCGGCAAGCAGACGATCTACCGGTGGTGGCCCTCACGGGGAGCGCTGATCGCCGACTGCCTGATCGAGGGCCGCCTGTTCCCCGTGGACTTCGACGTGCCCAACACGGGCGAGCTGATCGCGGATGTCGAGACCTGGCTCGGGCGCATCCTCACCGTCCTCGAGAACCCGGGGCGGCAGCGCCCTGTTGCGGTCGCTCGTCGGCGCCGCCGCCGAGGACGCCGCGGTGGGCGACCAGCTCAGCGCGAGCCTCGGGGTGGAGCGCTCGCTCGCGGAGCGGCTCGCCGTCGGTGTCGCCGACGGGCAGCTGCCCGCGTCGACGCCGGTCGAGCCCCTCGGCGACGCCATCCTCGGGGCGCTCATCGTGCAGTCGCTCAGCCGCCGAGGCGACCCCGCGCAGACCCGAGCCCTCGTCCGCCACCTGCTCGCGTCGCCGCCCGCGTGACCCGCCCGGCCACGTGTGCAACCCACCCGGCCGCCTGGGTGCGCCGCCGCCCGCTCTGCCCCGCCGGCGCGCTCCCAGTTCGCCCCTCGCACGCTTGGTGCCGCGCCCGGTTCGCGCCTCGCGCCGTCGCCGTGCTCCGGCACGGGGACGGGCGCTACCCGCCGCCACCACCTGGGGTCGCCGCCGACGTCGTGCCTCGCGCCGCTCGACGTGCGCTCGGCGGTGAGCAGCCAACTCACCGCCAGACGCACGCCCGCGGTGGGAGCGTGGACGACCCGCGCACGGGCGGGCGGGGTCAGCGGTGGCGGGGGAGGAACCCGACGCGGTCGTAGACCGTGGCGAGCGTGCCCTCGGCGACCTCGTTCGCGCGGTCGGCGTTCACGGCGAGGATGCGGTCGAGCTCGGCCGGGTCGTCGAGCAGCTCGAGGGTGCGTTCGCGGATGGGGGCCACCGTACCCACCACCACCTCGGCCAATGCCTTCTTCAGGGTGCCGTAGCCGCCGCCGGCGAACTCCGCCACCACCTCGTCGACCGTGCGGTCGGTGAGGATGGCGAAGATCGTCAGCAGGTTCGCGAGCCCCGGCTTGGCCTCACGGTCGAAGCGCACCTCGCCATCGGCATCCGTCACCGCACGCATGATCTTCTTCTCGGTGACCTTGGGGTCGTCGAGCAGCCAGATCAGCCCCGCACTCGACTCCGCCGACTTCGACATCTTGGCGGTGGGGTTCTGCAGGTCGTAGATCTTCGCGGTGTCTTTCAGGATGTACGGTTTCGGCACGGTGAACGTCTCGCCGAATCGCGAGTTGAAGCGCGTCGCGAGGTCGCGGGTGAGCTCGATGTGCTGCCGCTGGTCTTCGCCCACCGGCACGTCGACCGCCTGGTAGAGCAGGATGTCGCCCGCCTGCAGGATGGGGTAGGTGAAGAGGCCGACCGATGCCGAGTCCTGCCCCTGCTTTGCCGCCTTGTCTTTGAACTGCGTCATGCGCGCCGCTTCGCCGAAGCCGGTGAGCGTGTTGAGCACCCAGGCGAGTTCGGCGTGCGCCGGCACCTGCGACTGCACGAACAGCGTCGACCTGTCTGGATCGATGCCGGCCGCGATGTACTGCGCCGTGGTGCGGCGGGTGTTGGCGCGGAGTTCGGCCGGGTCTTGCGGCACCGTGATGGCGTGCAGGTCGGCGAGGAAGAAGAAGGCGTCGTGCGACTCCTGCAGCTTCTTCCAGCTGAGCAGGGCGCCGATGTAGTTGCCGAGGTGCAGCGAGTCGGCAGACGGTTGCATGCCCGAGAGCAGGCGGGGCTTGACGGTGTCAGTCATGGAATGGTTCTCACAGTTCCGGTAGGAATGCTGCGCCGCAGCAGCGGCGGCGCAACCATGAATTTACAGCTGGTAGTCGACGACGACGGGAGCGTGGTCGCTCCACCGGGCGTCGTGGGTGGCCGCACGGTCGACGGTGTAGTTCGTGACCGTGGCGGCGAGGTCGGGTGTGGCGAGCTGGTAGTCGATGCGCCAGCCGGTGTCGTTGTCGAAGGCGTGCCCGCGCTGCGACCACCAGGTGTAAGGACCCTCCACCTCGCCGTGCCATCGGCGGCCGATGTCGACCCAGCCGAGGCCCGCGCCGTTGTTGTACTCCGGGTCGCCCTCGGCGCCGAGGAACTTGTCGAAGTAGGCCCGCTCCTCGGGCAGGAAGCCGGCGCGCTTCACATTGCCCTTCCAGTTCTTGATGTCGAGGGTGCGGTGGCCGACGTTGAGGTCGCCCACGACCAGCGAGAGCGGGTTGTGCTCGCGCAGCAGCGGCAGGTGCACGAGCATCGCGTCGAGGAACTTGTACTTCTCGTCTTGCTTCGGGGTGTCGGCGACGCCCGAGTGCACGTAGGTCGACACCACCGTCACCAGCTTGTCGCCCCACTCGTAGTCGGCCTCGAGCCACCGCCCGGCGCTGTCGAAGTCCTCTGGCCCGAAGGTCACGCGGTGGATGTTCGCCCGGTCACGGCTGGCGAGCGCGACGCCCGCCCGGCCCTTGGCGGTGGCGGGGTCGTGCAGGATGTTCCACTCCGGCCCGAGCAGGCCCTCGAGATCGCTCGTCTCGGCGCGCACCTCCTGCAGGGCCAGGATGTCGACGGCGCGGGAGTTCAGCCACTCGCCCATGCCGTTCCGGAACGCGGCGCGCACGCCGTTCACGTTGACGGAGGCGACACGGAGGGGCTTCTGGGGCATGCATCTACTGTAGCGGCGGCCACTGACACCGCTGGCGGGTCCGGCCGGGTGCCCGTCAGAGCTTCTTCGAGAGTTTCACCGCATCCGCCCGGTCGAGTCGGTCGAGCCGCTCGAGCTTCTTGCGCACCCGCCGGCGGGTGAGCCCATGACTGCTCGCGAGCTCGTTCTGCAGTCGCTCGCGTTCGGCGGAGACGAGGGTGTCGCGCGCATCCGCCACCCGCTTCTGGCGCTCGATCTCCAGTTGCTCGGGCGTGAGCGCCCGCGGGTCGATGCCGGCGTCGTCCACGCCCACGGCGATCCAGGTGGCCGAGAGCAGGATGACCCGGCACACCAGGTTCAGGAAGATCATGATCCCGATGATCACCGCGAACGACGCCAGCAGCGGATTCGAGCTGGCGCCGCCGAGCAGCTGACTGCCGAGGATCTTCAGCACCCCGAGCCCGGCGCCACCGATCACCGCACCCGCGACCAGCCGGCGCAGCGGGATCTTCACGCCCGAGAGCACCCGGAACGCCACGCCGAGCACGAAGCTGTCGAAGGCGAACACCACGAGCACGCCGACGAGCCACGCGAGGAACAGGGCGACCGGGGACTCGGAGTCGATGCCCACCAGGTCGAACGCGAACGAGAGACCCTGGTTGCTGATGAGGCTCACGGCCGAGGAGAGCACGATGGCCACGCCGAAGCCGAGGGCGAGCCCGAAATCCTTGAGCTTCAGCATTACGAAATTCGTAGTTGGTGGGTCGAGCTTGAAGATGCGCCGGATGGAGTCGCGCGTCGACGCGAGCCAGCCGACCGCCGTCAGGACGAGTCCGACGAGGGCGATCGCGCCCGTCCAGCCGAGGATGCGCGCGGACGCAAGGGTGTCCGGGTCGATCGCGCCGTCCTTGCCGATGAGCCCGGGGATGGCGTTGCTCAGCTGCTGCACCACCGCATCCATGAGCGACGGGTTCGAGGCCAGCACGATGCCGAAGATGGAGAAGCCCACCCAGATGCCGGCGAAGATGGCGAAGACGGCCTGGAACGACATCCCCGACGCCATGATCTCGCCGCCGCTCGCGCCGAACCGCAGGAACACCCGCACCGGCCGCAGCGCCATCACCCAGGCGATCAGCCGCTGGATGCCCGACTTGGGCTTCTCGGGCGCCTCGTCCTTCTTGGTCACCGCCACGGCCGGCCGCACCCCGCCCCCGCTCCGGGTGGTGGCCCGGTCGTCCGCGACGGCGGTGCCGCGCCGGTCGTCCGCCACGGCAGCGCCGCGCTCCGTCCCGCCCGGGTCCCGCCGCCCGGCGCCGCGCCCGCCGCCGGCAGCAGTGTCCCGTCCCGCCTCGCCCCGCTCCTCGCTCATGCCTTCGAGCCTAGAACGCCCCCCGCCCCGCCGCCCGTCCCCCCGCCCCACCGCCCGTCCCCCTTCCGCCGCACCCGCCCCCGGCCACCCCGCTCGCCGCCCACCCCCGATTCGCCGGCTTTGCCGCCCGGAACGACGGAGGTTGGCGGCGGATAACGAGAACGACGGAGGTTGGCGGCGGATAACGAGAACGACGGATTCACGATCCGTCTGAAGCCCACTAGTCCGTCGTTAGCGCAGGGCGCTCGAACGGGGCGCGCGTGGGTGAGGATGGAGGCGGGACGGGATTCACAGGGCCGCGAGGGCGACGCGGATGGCAGCCAGACAGGTCGGCCAGTCGTAAAGCACCTGGGAGTAACTGAAGTGCAGTACGCGGTAGCCGAGCCGCGTGAGCTCGGCGTCGCGTCGACGGTCGCGTTCGAACGCCGACTCGCCGTCGTGGAACTCCCTGCCATCGACCTCGACCACGAGACGGCCGGCGATGAGCAGATCGACGCGATGGCGACCGATCTTCACCTGCAGTCGTGGCTCGATGCCGGCGTCGATCAAGCGTACCCGGGCGGTCGACTCCGTGCCGGACTCGGCGCGCTGGTCCGTCCGTCGGAGCGCGCGGGTCAGGCGCGTCGAGGTCTGGAACTCGCCGGCCAGCTGCACCTTCGTGCACAGGTGCCGGTGCAGAGCCGAGTCGAGGACCGCGACCAGCTGAGACTGCTCGAGCTCCGCCGGCAGATGCCGTATCGCGCGGGGTACCGGGACGATGCCGCGAGGCGCGGACCACGACGGTGTGGGCGCACTCTTCCAATGCACGACGACGTCGGACCGCGGGCCAAGAGGCGCGCCGGAATCGGGGTCGCGCAGCGCCCGCGCATGCGCGTCGACCACGACGTGCAGTCGGTCGTCGCCTGGCGGAGTCCAGACGCCCCACTCGGCGAGTGCCGAGTGCGCGGTGAGGCGGCCACCGAGCCGCACCGCTCGAACCAGTTGAGGGCGGGCATCCGCTCGCGCGTAGACGCCGCGGCGCACGCGAACGAGGGTGCCCTCGCGCGTCAAGTTCCGGAGCGCAGGCTCTCGTAGGCCGAGTCTCACCACCACCTGAGGCGTGGCGAACTCAGGGAGCTGCGGAGTGACGGGTGGCATGCGCACACTCTGGCGTGAGCGGGCTGCGAACGCCGTGCGCAGAACGACGGAGAACGCGGCACAAAAACGAGAACGACGGAGCCTCGACCCGAAGTTGGGCGCGGACTCCGTCGTTTCCGAAGGGAAAGCGGGGGCGGGAGCTAGGGCTTGCCGCGCATGATGGCCTGCTTCACCTCGGCGATGGCCTGGGTGACCTGGATGCCGCGGGGGCAGGCATCCGTGCAGTTGAAGGTGGTGCGGCAGCGCCACACCCCCTCTTTGTCGTTGAGGATGTCGAGGCGGGTCGACGCCGCCTCGTCGCGCGAGTCGAAGATGAAGCGGTGCGCGTTCACGATGGCGGCGGGGCCGAAGTACTGCCCGTCGGTCCAGAACACGGGGCACGACGAGGTGCACGCGGCGCAGAGGATGCACTTCGTGGTGTCGTCGAAGCGGGCGCGGTCGGCCACCGACTGGATGCGCTCCTTGTCTTTCGGCGGCTCGGTCGCCGACTGCAGGAAGGGCTGCACCTCGCGGTAGGAGGCGAAGAACGGCTCCATGTCGACGATGAGGTCCTTCTCGAGCGGCAGGCCCTTGATGGCCTCCACGTAGATGGGCTTCGAGATGTCGAGGTCCTTGATGAGCGTCTTGCAGGCGAGGCGGTTGCGGCCGTTGATGCGCATCGCATCCGACCCGCAGATGCCGTGCGCGCACGAGCGACGGAAGGTGAGCGACCCGTCTTGCTCCCACTTGATCTTGTGCAGCGCGTCGAGGATGCGGTCGGTCGCGTACATCTGCACGTCGAAGTCCTGCCAGCGCGGCTCGGTGTCGACATCCGGGTCGAAACGACGGATGATCAGCGTGACCGTGAAGGCTTCGACCGGCGCCTCGGGTGCCGGCCCGCCGGCGGGGGCTTCGTCAACAACCAGGGACATCAGTACTTCCTCTCCATCGGCTGGTAGCGCGTCACGACGACGGGTTTCCAGTCGAGCCGGATGTGGTCGGCGGCATCACTCGAGTGCGGGTCTCCGGAGAGGTACGCCATCGTGTGCTTCATGTAGGTCTCGTCGTCGCGCTTCGGGAAGTCGTCGCGCATGTGACCGCCGCGCGACTCCTGGCGGTTGCGCGCGGAGTAGACGACGACCTCGGCCAGGTCGAGCAGGAAGCCGAGCTCGATCGCCTCGAGCAGGTCGGTGTTGAACCGCTTCCCCTTGTCTTGCACCTGGATGTTGCGGTAGCGCTCGCGGAGCCCGTGGATGGTCTTCGTGACGGAGGCGAGCGACTCGTCGGTGCGGAACACCTGCGCGTTCTTGTCCATCTCGTCCTGCAGCTCCTTGCGGATGGCCGCGATGCGCTCGGTGCCCGTCCCGTTGCGGAGCGACGCGACGAGGTCGACGATCGCCTTGGCCGGTTCGGGCGGCAGCGGCGTGAAGTCGACCGTCTGCACGTACTCGGCGGCGTTGTTGCCACTGCGCTTGCCGAACACGTTGATGTCGAGCAGCGAGTTGGTGCCGAGGCGGTTCGACCCGTGCACCGAGACGCAGGCGCACTCGCCGGCGGCGTAGAGGCCCGGCACGACGGTGTCGTTGTCGGAGAGCACCTCGGCCTTGATGTTGGTGGGGATGCCGCCCATCGCGTAGTGCGCCGTGGGCATCACGGGCACCGGTTCGACCACGGGGTCGACACCGAGATAGGTGCGCGCGAACTCCGTGATGTCGGGCAGCTTCGTCTCGAGCACCTCGGCGCCGAGGTGGGTGCAGTCGAGCAGCACGTAGTCCTTGTGCGGGCCGGCGCCGCGACCCTCCGCGACCTCCTGCACCATGCAGCGCGCCACGATGTCGCGCGGCGCCAGGTCTTTGATGGTGGGCGCGTAGCGCTCCATGAACCGTTCACCGGAGGCGTTGCGGAGGATCGCGCCCTCACCTCGTGCGCCTTCGGTGAGCAGGATGCCCAGCCCCGCCAATCCGGTCGGGTGGAACTGGAAGAACTCCATGTCCTCCAGCGGCAGGCCCTTGCGCCAGATGATGCCCACGCCGTCTCCGGTGAGGGTGTGCGCGTTCGAGGTGGTCTTGTAGATCTTGCCGAAGCCGCCGGTGGCGAAGATGACCGCCTTGGCCTGGAAGACGTGGATCTCGCCGGTGGCGAGTTCGTAGGCCACGACGCCGCTGGGCTTGTCCACGCCGTCCACCGACGTCATCACGAGGTCGAGCGCGTAGTACTCGTTGAAGAAGTTGATGCCGAGCTTCACGCAGTTCTGGAACAGCGTCTGCAGGATCATGTGGCCCGTGCGGTCGGCCGCGTAGCAGGCCCGGCGAACCGGCGCCTTGCCGTGGTCGCGGGTGTGCCCGCCGAAGCGGCGCTGGTCGATCTTGCCCTCGGGGGTGCGGTTGAACGGCAGGCCCATGTTCTCGAGGTCGATGACCGCGTCGATGGCCTCCTTCGCGAGGATCTCCGCCGCATCCTGGTCGACGAGGTAGTCGCCGCCCTTCACGGTGTCGAAGGTGTGCCACTCCCAGTTGTCTTCCTCGACGTTGGCGAGCGCCGCCGCCATGCCGCCCTGCGCCGCGCCGGTGTGCGAGCGGGTGGGGTACAGCTTCGAGATGACCGCGGTCTTCGCCTTGGGGCCGGCCTCGATGGCGGCGCGCATGCCGGCACCGCCCGCGCCCACGATCACGATGTCGAACTGGTGGTAGTGCACGCCGTCGATCACGGCGCCGTCTTCGAACTGGGTCACGGACTCACTCACGATAGGGACTACTGGTTGATGGTGCTGCAGAACGAGGGCAGCAGATCGGCGGGCGAACCGGCCGGGCACGGGTCGAAGGTGAAGATGACGAGCGTGCCGAGCACGATCTCGGCCACGACGGCCACGAGGATGCCGCCGAGCAGGATCTTGCGGGTGATCGCCCGGGTGGCGTAGTCGTTCACGATGGTGCGCATGCCGTTGCCGCCGTGGATGAGGGCGAGCCAGAGCATCAGGCAGTCCCACACCTGCCAGAACGGGTCGCTCCACTTGCCGCCGACGAAGGCGAAGTCGATGGCCTTGATGCCGTCCCCGAGCCAAAGGTTCACGAACAGGTGGCCGAAGATGAGGATGAGGAGCACGACGCCCCGAGCGCGCATGTAGATC